>JBATTX010000065.1:0-21587 GCA_049670825.1 Arcobacteraceae bacterium
TCTTCAAATCCACCAGTAGTGATAGTTTCTATTGGTCAAAAAGAAGCAGGCGTACCAAAAGATTCTTTACACAATATTCTCAAACATAAAAAAGCAACAATTTGTTTTGTAAACAAAGATAATACAAACGATGTAAAACTTTGTTCAACTATGTTAGATAAAAATACAAGTGAGATTGAAGAGTATGGTATTGAAGTACAAAGACCTCTTGAAAATTTTCCACCAATGATTAGCTCAACACAAACAGCACTTTTTTGCGAGTTTTATCAAACTGTAGATATTCCAGGTGTAACTACCCCTGTTATTTTAGAAGTGAAAAAACAATTTATTGAGGATGGTAGACTAGATGAGAGATCCCATGTTCATGTCGATAATGTTGGAAGAAGTGGAGCTTTTTTTAAAGCAATGATTGATATTTAAAGAGATACTTTTACAAAGTACCTCTTTATACTATTATTCTACTATCTGGTATAGTTTTGAACACTGAGATAAATGTACTCCACTTCCTGAGATATCATTCATAATATCTTCAAATGAATGAAAGTGAGCATTATAAACATATATAAAAATCTCATCGCCTTTTTCTAAAAAGTGTTTCTTACCAAAATCTGTATATGCTGTAGCACCTGCAGCAATTACTAAACCTTTATGTTTATCTAAATCTTTTATAAAAGGATTAATCTCCTCCAATGGACCCAAGTCTTCTTGGTTGTTAAATTTCTCTATCATCCAATCTTTTAATTGTTTAAAAAAGTATGAATATGATTTTACAGCACTATTTGCACCATAATCTCTTAGTATTCCATCTCGTCTTATAAATGAAGCGATATGATATTGACCAATAATTCCACTCTCTTCAAAAGTATCTATTTTTATAAAATCTGGAGCGATCCCTTTAGAAGCTACGCCCCAATTCTTTTTTGTACTTAATTTGTGTCCATTTTGAACTCTATTAGAACAATCATTAAATGCACCAAAATACTTTGGTTGTAAATCTATAAGTTTTCCATCTTTAAATTCAAAATCACATATCAAAGCAACTTCTGCTTCTACTTGTAACTCTTCGATACCATTATGGTTGATTTTATCTGTACAGATAGGAAAATCACCTAAAAATGTATCATGATTTGGAATGTAAAAAGGAAATAATCCTTTTGGAGCATCTTTTTCGTCTGTTTGTATTACTGAAAATTCGTCAGCTTCACCAGCTTCACCTAAGTGGTTTGCAAAATTACCTGCAACACCAAATCCTAAATAATCTTTTAATTCATCTATTTTTATATTGTATTTATTCATTTTATTTACCTTCAAATTTAATATTTGACAATAATATTTTTTTGTTTTGATGATTTTTTATTTGAGTGAGATTTTTATTGGAAGTTTATCGGGTAGTTAAGTTATATTGTCTAGAAAATCTACCTGGGGTATAAACTTGTCTCACTATGGTTGGCGACTTGGAGGAGGAGTTTGTTGCTAATCATGGTTTATCCTTTATATTTTTTAGAAAAGAAGCATACTCTTCTTTTCTAAAATTTTATTTAAATTTTATAATTTAATTATTGATTTTAAGAGAAAAATCTTGTTTGTACTTCTTCTTGTAACTTTCCACCTGAGAAATGTGCTCTTTGAACTAGTTCCCAAAAGTATCTATATGTAGCTCTATCATGTAGTTCACCATCATATTGAATTGGTCCCCACTCTGCATCTTGTGCTGCAATTAAAATATTTTGTGCAGCTTCAAGCTCTGTAAAGTCTGGTTTCATAGCATCAACAATTGCTTGTACTTGTGTTGGGTATATTGACCACATTCTTAAAAATCCAAATTCATTTTTAGCACGTTCTGCATCTTTGAATGTTTGATATGGATTTTTTAAATCAAGCGTAACATTATGACATGGAATTACACAATTTTGAATCGCAGCTTGAGCAACTTTAGCTTTTGCAGCACCAATTAATCTATGATCAAATTGACCTGGGCTTCTCATATTTGAAGCTGGAATTGCACCTTGGTATCCTGAAACAAAATCCATTAGACCAAAATCTAAAACTTGTAGCCATGGTAAAGTAGCAGTTTTTTCTACATCTTGTAATGCACCATGAGTCTCAATTAAGATATGAATTGGTATCTCTCTAGAAATACCAGATTCCTTTGCAACTTTTTGAATATACTCAATTTGTGTTTTAGCATCTTCGTAAGAAGTTGATTTTGGAAGTGTGATATATGCAAGTTTTTCACCAGCACCAGGTACTAAAATATCAACATCTTGTCTCCAATCTGGATGAGAGAAATCATGGATTCTTGTTCCTGCCATTGCGTATGGGTTTGCATCAGAGTTAACAACTCTTACAATCATTTCTGCATGCTCAACCTCTTTACCAGTTTCAGCTCCATCTTCACAATCACAAGTGATGTCAAATACTGGTCCCATTTTCTTTTGCATCTCAAAACCTTTTAAGATAAGCTTTTCGCTACCTGCAAAGTGCTCACAAGTTGGGATAATTGGTAAACTTTTTCCTGATTCAAATAGTGCTTCGTTTGGGTGTGTCATATTATTTTCCTTTTATATAATTTAATTTTTTATTGTTTTTTTGGTATAACCACAGTGTAGTCTAAATCTAAAACTACATTTGATAAATATTTTCCATCTTCACCTTTTGGTGAATCAACTTCTACTGGTGTTAAATTTTTTAAACCTACAGTTCTTAGTCGCAATAGTGCAATATCATCTCTATTGCACTCTATTTTTTCTACTACTTCACTGTAAGCATAAATTGTATCACCTGCATACGTAGGATTACAGTGTGCACCTGAATTAATTGCATAAATCCATTGTGCATTTTGTAAACCATTAAAACTTATACTTCTAGCAATAGATATTACATGTCCACCATACATAAGTCTCTGCTTCATTGGTGAACTTTTCATCATATGGTCGTTGAAGTGTACTTTTGCGTTATTTTGATATAACTTTGTTGCTAAAGTATGATCACTATCGTCAATTGTAATACCTTCGATATGATTTAATCTCTCACCTACTTCATAATCTTCCCAGAAGTATTCTCCACCAGTTGCTGATGTATCTATATTTTTAGCTACTGGAATCGATAACTCTTTTTGTATCGGTGTTGTTTTAGCGAACGTTGGTACTTCATTTATACCTGTCATTTCGCCTTTATTTTTTTTATGAATCATAACCCATCTAATCAAGCTTAAAATCTCTAAACCATCTTGGTTATATCCAATTGATCGAACATATACCACTCCACTTTTCCCATTTGAATTCTCTTTTAATCCAATAACTTCTGTTACTAAGTTTACTGTATCACCTACATAAACGGGATTAGGGAACGATACCTCTGCATAACCTAAATTTGCTATAGCATTAAGTGAAATATCTTGAACTGATTTACCAAATGTAAGATGAAACATCAAAAGATCATCAAGTGGCTTTTTTTCATATCCAAACTCTTGTGCTAAAACATCACTTGAATGTAAAGCAAATCTACTTCCTGTAAAAGCGATGTATAAAGATACATCACCATCACTTATCGTTCTTGGTAGTGGATGGACAATTTTTTGTCCGATTGTAAAATCTTCGAAAAAATTACCAGTGTTTATTTTATTGCTCACTTTTGACATAATGCTCCCTTATTTGTTAAATAAATTTTGACCTAATGATTTATATGTTTCATACAATGTAATCATTTTTTTAGCCCAAACTATTCTACAGTTATCAACAAGTTTATCTTTATATTGAATAACTTCTTTTCCTTCTCTTTCAGCTTCAGTAAATTTTACAATCATCTCTTCATAATCTTGAACCTCTTTTTGAGTAGGAGTAAAGATATCATTGATATATTCAACCTGAACTGGATGAATCAATGATTTACCATCAAATCCAAGATTAAATGCATCTTTTGTTGAATCTTCACAAGCAAACTCATCCATCACATCAAAGTGTGGTCCATCAATTACTGTTTTATCATACGCTTTTGCAGCAAGAGCAATTTGTGAAAGATAATTAAACATCGCTTTTGAACCTTTTTTGATGTCTATATGTAATCTATTTGCTAATTTGTTTGAACCTACAACTACTACTTCTACTTTTGGACTTGCTGCACATATCTCTTGAATATTTAATACAGAAAGTGGTGTTTCTATCATAATCATCATTGTTAACTCAGAATTTACTTCATCTAAAAGTTTTGCAGCTTCAAGAACATCCTCTTTTGTTTCAATTTTAGAAAATAATACTGAATCAATTTCAATTTCACCTGCTAGTTCTAAATCAAGTTTTAAATCCTCTGTTCCTAAATTGTTTACTCGTAAAACTCTTTCACTTTCACCAAATTTCGATCCATCTTCTTTATATACTTCTCTTAAAACTTCTCTAGCTACAGCTTTTTTCTCTGTTAAAATTGCTTCTAAATCAAAGATAACACTATCAGCTAATACTGTTTTTCCTTTTTGTACATTGTGCTTATTGTAAGCAGGAATAAATAGTAACGATCTTCTTGCTTTGTATTCAACTACAACTTCACCATGTGCAGTTGCATTTTCTTGATCATGAATATTTTTTACTAGTTGTTTTCTTAATACTTTTCCATTTTTTGTTCTTGGATAATCAGCCATCGCATAAATTTTCTTAGGTGCTTTGTATTTTGCTAAATTATCTTGAGAAAATTTTAAAACTTCTGCTTCTTGCTCTTGTGTTAATGTTTCATAACCAATTACTGCAATTGCAACTAAAGTTTTATCTTTTTCAACTTCTAAACCAAAAGCAACACAATCAGAAACTAACTCATGAGTTTTTACAACTCTTTCGATTTCATGTGGAGATACTCTGAATCCAAAAGTATTAATAATATCATCTTTTCTACCAATAAACCAAATATATCCATCTTTATCTTTTTTAGCATAATCACCAGTAAAGAAGTAACCATCATGTTTCGCTTTTAATGTTTCCTCTTCTAATTGCCAGTACTCTAAGAATAATCCTGGATCATCCATACCGATACAAATCATCCCCTCTTCTTCTACACCAACCTCTTCTAGTGTATCTGGATCAAGTAGTTTTACTGTGTGACCTGGTTGTACAAATCCTGCAGACCCTGGTCTAATTGGATTTGCTGTAGAGTGTGAAATATAATAAGAACATTCACTCATACCAATCGCTTCGTAGATATCTTGTTTGAATCTATCTTGCCATAAAGTAATCATCTCATCAGATAGATGCTCACCTGCACTCATACAGTATCTTAAACTTGGACAACTTTCAATTGTGAAGTCAGTTTTCTGAATAATTTGTCTATAGATTGTAGGAACCCCAATAAAGATAGTACAATTATGTTTTTTAATCAAATTAATCCATGTACTTGCATCATTTGCACCTTCGTATGCAATTACAGTATGACCATTAAATAATGGATCCATAAGTGCAGAACCTAAAACATAAGTCCAGTTAAATTTACCAGAGTGCATAATTCTATCATTCTCTTTAAAGTTAAACCAGTACTCTGTAGCAGGTGTTCTTCCTACAAGAGATCTATGAGAGTGTAAAACTCCTTTTGGATACCCTGTAGTTCCTGATGTATAAACTAAATATGCAGGTTCACCAGCTTTAGATTTATAATGATTTGGTGTTGCATCTGTTTCTTCTAAAATTTGTGTTAAAGAGTAAACATTGATCCCTTTTGTTTTTTGTAAACCATCAACACTATCAATACCAGCAACAATAATTGTTTTAAGGTTATCAATATTCTCTAAATATGGTAAAAGATTATCATACATAGAAGCAGATAAAACAATCGCGCTAGCTTGTGAATCTTCAGCAAGATATTTTACTTCTGAACCACTTAAAAGTGTTGATGTTGGAACTGCAATAATTCCAGCTTTTATACTTCCAAAAAATGAGATTGGATATGCCAATGAGTTTTTTAAACACACTAAAACTCTATCTCTTGGTTGAATACCTATAGATGTAAGAAAATTACACATCTTATCAGAACGAGTTGATAACTCTTTGTAAGTTATCTCATCTGTTCCTAGCTTATCATCTTCAATAATCATAGCTGTACTATTTTCTTTTTCTGTACCTACATGTTTTGATGTACAAGCAACACCAATATTTAAAAATTCTGGTATCTCTAATTCAAATGAATTCATCTTCATCCCCTTCTATATTTGACCAAATGGCCAGTTTTCTTTAAATGTGTGTAGTGGCATTTGGTTTAATACCTCTAGTGCAAAAACTTTATCTTTTTCATCTAAACTTTTTAATGCATAAGCTCTTAAAATATTTTGTAAAGATTTTCCAAACATTGGTGGATCTAGCATCTCACCTTTATATCTAATAGCTCCACTTAAAAGTGCATCAGCTTTAATTGCTTCTTGTAAAATATTTACATCTTTTGCAATCTCATTTGGAGATGGTGTAAATGCAACTTTACAAATATTGATATGATTTGGTGTAATAACTTGTTTCCCTGTAAGACCCATTGCTGTTTCTCTATTTGCATGAGAATAAACATGTTTTGAAGCTTCATCACCATGTAAATCTAACCATCTTCTAATATCTTTTTTCTCAACACAAGAATCTGGTAAAGAGTTTGGAGTAAGTAAAACTTCAACACCACCAATAACACCACAACCTTTAACTCTAGCTTCCATTGTAAGCATATTAAAGAATGTTTCTAACTCATCTATCCAACCCTCAGGTGTGATTTTGTAAGCCATTGCTTTAGAGAAATCGTGAATACCAAATACTACGTGTTTAACTGTAGAGTGACTCATTAATTGATCAGCAATTTTTAAAGACTTAGGATGCTCAATAATTGGTTGTATTGTTACCTTACTTCCGATTGAAACTAACCAAGAAGATAAATCTCTAATCTCAGCATCACCATATACTTCACCAGCTTTTGCTAAAACAATTACATCTATGTATTTATGTACTTGTTTAATTAAAACTAAATCCTCTTCATACTCTTTTGTTCTAAAAGGATTAATTCTAAGTGCAATTTGAAAATCCCTTTCAGGAAACTTTGGAAGCTCTTCTAAAAGAAGTTTTCTTGACATCTCTTTCATTCTACAACCATCTTCTAAATCGAATAATAGTGTGTGTGCTTTTGTTTTGTAAGCATGTTTTTGTAATCTAAACTTTGCTTGTTCCATTGTTTCATAAGTTCCATCTAATGGATTAAATTTAATTGGTGGATAATATATTTGAATTCCAGGCCAGTATCCACCTAGAACTGGAGTTAAATCGTCTTTTGACGTTAACTTTGATAAATCAACTATTGATGTAGGCATAATTTGTCCTTTTATTTATTTATAATCTTTTAAATTTTTCAACAACATATAGAAAAATTTTATAATTTTTTTATATAATGATGATACTATTGCACATAATTTAAAGTGATTCTTTAAATCAGATATGGCATTAAAACACAGGTTATTTAAATTGAAATTTATTATTATAAACTAATTTTATTTTTAAGTATTTTTTAAAAATAGCTCTAAAACCCTTTAAATAAGGGATTTTTAGCTATCATGTGTTTTGTAGTTTCAGTATATGAAATAGTTTTTGCAAAAAGTTGCAGATAATGAAAAAAGAATTTCATTATTTTGGGGAGAAAATGGTAGTAAATCAAAATAAATCTTTAACAAGAGGTCTTCAAGTCCTAAAAGAGATTATGAATAGTGAAAAATCTATAAGTGCAAATGCACTGTGTTTAAAATTTGATATTGATAAAAGTACGATGTCCAGATTGATAACAACTTTAATACATGAAGGTTTTGTAAAATATGTAGAAAATACAAAAGAGATTATCTATGCAGACGTTATTGGAAACCTTTCAAAAAGAAAAAGAGAGGAGATGATTGTAAAACAAACACATAGTTTATTAAATGAAATTTTTAATCAAACAAATGAGTGTAGCTACATCTCTGTATATGATGAAAATATGATTTTGCATCTCAATCAAATTGATAACTCAAATCGTATTTTGAAAAATAGAGATAGTATTGGGTTTCATTCCCCTTTGCATGCTAGTGCCATGGGAAAAGTTATTTTAGCATTTTCAAATGAAATAGATATTTCACAACTTTTACTAGAAGAGTTTACGCATGCAACAATTACACATCCAAAAAGATTACAATTGGCGTTACAAACTATAAAAGAATTAGGCTATTCAATTGACGATGAAGAATATGAATATGGACTTCGTTCTGTTGCTGTACCTTATTTTTCAAAATCTGGAGAACTTATTGGTGCACTTGGTGTTTCGGGACTTGCTGCTCGTTTAGATGTAGAAAAACTACAAGAATTTGCAACTATTTTAATCACCTTAGCGAATAAGCATAAACTCAATAGTATCTAACTTATATCTGATAATTTACATTATATTAAATAAACTCTAATATAATTTTATCAAAGGATACAAATGAAAGAAAAAATATACTTACTTCCAGGACTAATGTGCAACGAAAGATTATGGGACAGACTTATCCCTTTTCTTGAAGATAAATATGAACTTATCCACATAGCCATTCCCAATATTAGCTCTTTTGATCAAATTATTCATATCTTAGATGATATTTTTAAAGAAGACAAAATCAACCTCTTTGGTTTCTCGTTTGGAGCGTATATTGCTTCATATTACACTATCAAAAATCCCCATAAAGTTAAAAGACTTTTTTTAAATGCGGGAACACCAAGTAAAATGTCTGAAAAAGAAGTTGAAAAACGAAACAATATGATTGAGCTAATGAAAACATTAGGTTTTAATGGGCTAAGTAGAAAAAAAGTTATCTCTTTGTTAGAAGAAACAAATCAAGATGATCAAGCACTTATAACCCTGATACAAAAAATGTATACTGATTTAGGTGAAGAGGTATATCTTTCGCAAATGAAAACAATAAATAACAGAATTTCGCTAGAAAAA
Source organism: Arcobacteraceae bacterium (assembly GCA_049670825.1). Taxonomy (GTDB): domain Bacteria; phylum Campylobacterota; class Campylobacteria; order Campylobacterales; family Arcobacteraceae; genus JAIOSF01. The sequence goes on from JBATTX010000065.1 coordinate 8,947, forward strand.
GAGCTTCTTAATTTAGAGATTCCTATTCGATTTTTTTATAGTACAGACGACAGACTTTTTACCTATGAATCAATGGAATACTTCCAAGTTGAGCATTCAAATATCACAAAAGTTTCAAGAGTTGGCACAAGTCATATGATTCCATTAGAGTTTCCTCAAGAGTTAAGTGAACAGATTGAGCTTTGGATGAATAATGCTTAAGATAAATTATTATGAATTTGAAAAAGCTGTTGATACGTTAGGGTTAATAGGACTTGAAAATAAAGCAAGTATCAAAACTCGTTACTTAGAACTTTCTAAACAATATCATCCAGATATGCCAGCGGGAAGTAACGAAAAATTTCAAGAGATCAACAAAGCTTACAAACTCGTATCTGCGTATGTAGATAACTTTAAATTTCGATTTTCAAAAGAGGAGTTTGCAGATCAACACCCCTTTTCTGTACCCTACGAAGGAAAATGGCTTTATGGAGATAAAAGGCAATAAATTTAAAAAATTTGAAGAATAAATTCTAAACCTTGTAGTCCTCCAAAAATTAACCAAATAAATAAAATAGATGCCAAATAAAATGGTTTTGCTCCCACTTGTTTAAACTTACTTATGTGTGTCTGTAAACCTAAAGCTAACATAGCCATAGTCAATAAAAAAGTATCAAACTGATTTATTAACTCTACATTCTCTTTTGATACAAAATTCAAAGAATTAAACCCAATCACAACACAAAAGAATACTGCAAACCAAGGAATTACAACTTTTTGTTTCATACCTTTATTCTCTTTTCCCCTCCAAAAAAATCCAAGAATGATTAAAAATGGAGCAAGAAGAATTACTCGAATCATCTTTTCTATCACTGCACTATTAGCCACTTCATTATTTATAGCATTTCCAGATGCTACAACGTGAGCAACTTCGTGGAGAGTTCCTCCAATATAAAGTCCAAAACTATGACTATCAAGAGTAAAAATACCAAGTTTGTATAAAAATGGATACAACAGCATTGCAACTGTTCCAAATACTACCACTGTAGAAACTGCAACAGCACTTTTATATGCAGGTGTCTTAAGAACTGATTCAGTTGCTAACACAGCTGCTGCACCACAAATAGAGCTTCCTATGGTTGTTAAAATCGTTATCTCTTTATCCATTTTTAATATTCTTGTACCTATAAAATATCCTATAAAAAAAGTGCTAGTCACTATAAAAACAGCAAATACAAAACCTTGAAGCCCTACTTCAAAAAGGTTTTGTACTGTTAATCGAAATCCATATAAGATAATTCCAAATCGTAAAACTCTTTTTGTGCTAAAGGTTATAGAACTGTTCAAATACTCAATGTAACTTTGTTTTAAAAGATGAGTAAGTATTGTTCCAAATAGTATGGCAATAATAAGTGGACTAATACTTAAATTTTTCATCATCTCAGTATTTGCAATTAAGATAGAAAAAACTGATATTAATGAAAGGGCACAAGCTCCAATAAGTAGGTTGTTATCTATTTTTAGTTTAAAAATATTCATAGTTTTCCTTTTATTTTGTGAAGTATAACTATTATTATTTAATTTGTAAAATATATTATTTTTAATATAATGATTAATATTTTTAATAAGGATAATTATGACACTCAAAGAGCTACATTTTTTTTATGAACTTTCTAATAATTGTCAAGTTACTAATCTCGCAAAAGAGCTCAATATTAGTCAGTCTGCTATCTCTTTAGCAATAAAGTCACTTGAAGCAAAACTCGGAGAGCCACTTTTTAATAGAGTTGGAAAAAAACTCATACTCAATGAAAGAGGAAGATACTTCAAAGAAAATACCTATTCCCATTTTTTAGCACTTAAAGATGCAAAAAATATATTTCAAAAGAATAAATTAGCAGGAAATATGAAAATAGCTTCAAGCAAAACTATCTCTAACTACCTTTTACCCGATATATATTTTGAGTTTTTGTCTTTATATCCAGAGGTAAGTTTTGATATCGATTCTTATAATTCAACAAAAATAATTGAGCAAGTTGCACTTGGAGAAATTGACATAGGTTTTATTGAGACAAATTTATCTCACTCTAATATCATCAAAAAACACCTTTATGATGATGAACTTATTATTGTAACTTCTGATAAAAACTATCCAAAAGAAAAATATATCGATACGATAGAAAAAAAATGGATTTTGAGAGAAACTGGATCTGGAACAAAAGAGATATTCATGGAAGCTTTAGGAGATATGGCACATAAAATTGATATATTTATGCAGTTACATAGTTTTCAAGAGATTATAAAAATAATTTTAGATAACCCAAACACAATTACTGCAATTTCAAAACTTGCAGTAAAAAAGGAAATTGAAGACAAAAAGTTATTTGAGATAAAACTTACAAATATATCTTTTCAAAGAGAATTTTCTATTATTTATAACAAAAATAAAAAAACTAATTTTTTATTTGAGACCTTTGTAGATTTTTTATACAATAAATTAATTTAATTTAATAGAATAATAAATTTAATCTCATTAAATGTTCTTTTTTTATACATTTGTATAATTTATATACAGTATTTATGATAATAACTTTCAATTTTACCTATATAATGTTTACTATATAAAATACTTGGAGAACACAATGACAAATAAGTATGTAAATTATAAAGGGATCAACGTAAAAAAAGAACTCTACCCTATTATTAAACATATAGAAGATGTAGATAAATATAGAGAAGAATTAGGTCGATTAAGTTCTTCATGGGATATTTTTGCATTACTTGGGCAGCTTGGAGATATTAATATTGATATAGGAAAAACAAAAGATAATTTTTTAAACCTCACTTCAACACTGCTGAATCACTTAAGTGAACAAACCATAAAAAAAGTAACACAAGAGATGAATTTTAAATCACAAGTTGCTATTGATGTACTTATTAGAAACCTTTTTGAAAGAACAGCTGATATTGGATTTTTAGCTACTGATGATGATATTCGAAAATTTATTCAAAATTTCGTTTCAGATTACAACAAAGACAATGCTGATCAAAAAAAAGAGATACAAAAAAGATTTAAAGAGTATGTTGCAAAATACTCAGTTTATTTTGACATTGTTTTAGCAAATACAAATGGGAAAATTTTAGCAAGATTAAATGATGAAATAAAAGTTGATAGAATTGATACCACTTATTTACATGAAGTATTAAATTCAAATGATGAATATGTAGAGTCATATCAAGATTTTAATTTTATTCCACAATATGATAGAAATTTAGTTTACTCATATAAGGTAACTCAAACAAATGACCCAAGCTCTGAAAACTTAGGAATTTTATGCTTATGTTTTAAATTTAAAAATGAGATGAAAGATATATTTTCAAATTTACTTGACACAAAAAATAAAGAAGTGCTGATGATTTTGGATGAAAATGGAACTGTTATCGCTTCAAGTGATAGAGATCATATTCGTTTAGGTTCAAAATTACCAATCATACTTGATGAAGAGTTTAAAATAATTACTTTTGCAGGTCGTGATTATGTTGCAAAGACTTGTAAAACAAATGGGTATCAAGGATTTAAAGGGCTTAAATGGTATGGACATATTATGATACCCTTAGAATATGCATTTTTAAGTGATGAGTTGGATAATAAAATAATTGATGATAAAATCATAGAATCTATGATGCAAAATGAACAACATTTTTCTAAAGATTTAAGAGATGTTTTTAATAAGAGTAAAACAATTCAAGAGAATCTTAGCCGAGTAATTTGGAATGGAAACATCGCTCAAAGTAAACAAAACTCAAGCAATAGAGACTTTTCAAAATCTTTACTCAACGAAATTGGAGTAACGGGAACGAAAGCAAATTCATCTTTATCTAATCTTAATCAAACAGTTATAACTTCTATTGTTAAAGATAGTGAGTTTTTATCTTCACTTGCTATTGATATTATGGATAGAAACCTTTATGAAAGAGCAAATGACTGTAGATGGTGGGCACTTACCTCATATTTTAAAGAGGTACTTGATGATAAAGATTCAATTGTACATAAAAATGAACAAGTTACCTCTATTTTAAAATATATCAATGATCTTTATACCGTCTACACAAATCTTCTAATTTTTGATGATGAGGGAAAAATCATTGCAGTATCAAATAGTAAAGATGAATATTTAGTAGGAAAACAGCTTACAAATGAGTGGGTTAAAAATACTATGAGTTTAAAAGATACGTCAAAATATTGTGTCTCAAAATTTGAGAAAACCAGTCTATACAATAACGAATCTACATATATATATTGTAGTGCTATTCGTTCAATAAAAAATGAAAAAAAGGTTACAGGTGGAATAGCAGTAGTATTCGATGCAAAACCAGAATTTCATGCAATGCTAGAAGAAACACTTCCTCATAATTCTAATGGTGAAAAACTACCAGGTGTGTTTGCGCTATTTACTAATAAAGCTAAAAAAATTATCTCATCAACAAATGAAGCTTATGAAGTTGATGGATTTTTAGATTTAGATGACAAATTTTTCTCACTTGAAAATGGTCATAAAAAAAGTGAGATAATAGAGTTTAATAACAAATATTATGCAGTAGGTATCAAATGTTCAAAAGGGTATAGAGAATATAAAAGTAGAGTTGATGACTATGTAAATGATATTCTCTGTTTTGTTTTTATTGAGATAGGAGATATCAATGTTTCAAGTCAACTTCTTTATAAACAAGATAATAAATTTACAAATCAATCTACACTAAAACTTTTTGATGAAACATGTGTTGAATTAGCAACATTTCATATAGGAAACAAGTTTTTAGCAGTTGATGCAAAAAATGTAATAGAATCTATTGATATCGATTCTCTTGAAGAGTCAATTGATATGGATAAAAAGAATCACTTTAAAGGGATGGTTTTACACAAAGATAGACTTATTTCTGTTTTAGATATTCGAGATTTTATCAACGATACTTCGGATGATAAAACACTCAATAATATCATTTTACTTGAATATGATAAAGATAATACAGAACATTGTGTAGGGATAATGGTTTCTACTTTAGAAAATATTTCTGTGGTAAAAAAAGATGCAATTCAACATATTCAAAACCACTTTTTAGGTGGAGGAACTCTTATAGAAAGTGTTGTTGATATAACGGAATCAAATGGTTCAAGTGTTGCAATGATTCTTGATATTCAAAAGATTGATACAAATTTAACTAAAAGAATCTAACAAGTTTGTAATTCTAGTCTAGTCTTAACACATATTGTGGCACAATACGAAAAAATTAGACTAGAAAGAATAGATATAAACATAATGAGTAAGATAAATAAACCAACAAGCTTTTTACCAACAACAAAAGAAGAGATGGATGCCCTTGGATGGGATCAATGTGATGTAGTTCTTATAAGTGGGGATGCTTACATAGATAGCCCATTTATTGGTGTTGCAGTTGTAGGAAGAATGCTTGAAAAGATGGGATACAAAGTTGGAATCATCGGGCAACCTGATGTAAACAGTGACGTTGATGTAAAAAGACTTGGTGAACCTAAACTTTACTGGGGTATTAGTGGTGGAAGTATTGATAGTATGGTATCAAACTACACTGCAACGAAAAAATTTAGAAATTCAGATGACTACACTCCAGGTGGAGTGAACAATAAAAGACCAGATAGAGCTGTTTTAGTTTATACAAACCTTGTAAGAAGATATTTTAAAAATACTGTTCCAATTGTTTTAGGTGGAATAGAAGCTAGTTTAAGAAGAGTTACTCACTACGATTTTTGGCAAAATAAACTGAAAAAACCAATTTTATTTGACAGTAAAGCGGATGTTATTGTGTATGGTATGGGTGAAATTGCTTTAAGAGAATTAACAGATGCAATTGCTAAGGGGGAAGATTATCGTTCTATTCGAGGTATTTGTTATATAGCTAAGGAGACTGTAGAAGAGTATCATCAGCTTCCATCTTTTGATGAGTGTATCAAAGATAAAGAGAAATATATAGACCTTTTTGATCTTTTTTATGACAACAATGACCCCATTGCAGCTAAAGGACTAGCTCAAAAAGTAGATACAAGATATGCAATTCAAAACCCTCCATGTGACTATCTAAGTGAACCTGAGATGGATGAAGTATCATCATTACCATTTACAAGAGAGCTTCACCCATATCATAGACCAGATGGAAAAGTAAAATGTCTTGAAACAATTAAATTTTCTATTATGACACATCAAGGGTGTTGGGGTGAGTGTAACTTCTGTGCTATTGGGGTACACCAAGGAAGAACTATCCGTACACGAAGTGAGAACTCAATTGTTCAAGAAGCAAAAGATTTTAGAGAGTACAAAGACTTTAAAGGAATTATCTCAGACCTAGGAGGGCCAACTGCAAATATGTATGGGTATGAGTGTAATAAAAAACTCAAACTAGGAACGTGTGATCATCAACGATGTGTTGATTCAACGCATCTATGTAAATCAATGAAAGTAGACCATGGAAGACTTATTGAGATGAATAAAAAAGTTCGAGAGATTCCTGGTATTAGAAAAGCATTCGTGGCTTCTGGTATACGATATGACCTTATTAATGAAGATAAAAAACATGGATATGATTATCTAAAATCATTAGTAAAAGACCATATTTCAGGTCAAATGAAAGTTGCACCTGAACATACAGAACAACATATTTTAGACCTAATGGGGAAACCAGGTAAACAAACACTCATTGACTTTAAAAAACTCTATGATAAATTAAATAAAGAGATGGGTAAAAAACAATTTTTAACATACTATTTAATTGCAGCACATCCGGGCTGTGAAGAGAAAGATATGCATGAACTAAAAAGGTTTACTACACAAGAACTTAAAATGAATCCAGAACAAGCGCAAGTATTTATTCCAACACCAGGAACATATTCTGCTGTGATGTACTATACCGAGATGGATCCCGTTACAAGAAAAAAGATTTTTGTTGAAAAAGATATAAAAAGAAAAGAGAAACAAAAAGAGATAGTTATCAAAAAAGAGGTTCGACACCAAAGTGGATTTGATAGTTAATTAATATTTGTTTCAAAATAGAATATTAGTTGTCTATTGTTTATAACCTTTTATTTTACATTGAATTGATATAATTAACCTTATATTTATATAAGGTTATAGACTACATGAAAAATTTAAAAATCAAATCTAAACTTATTCTTCTTTTTATACTAATAAAAGTGATCCCTTTAATTTTGCTTTCATACATTGCCATTGAAGGTGCAAAAAACTTAAATACGTACTTTGAACAAACAACAAAAAACACCTTTGATAAGAGTAAAGAGATTATATCAACAACTGCAACAACTGCTATTTCAGATAGTATACAAGCCTTAGATAAAAAATCTCAATTAACTTTAGAGAGGTTAAGTTATGAAATTGCACATGACGTAGCATCATTTTTATATGAAAGAGATAGCGATTTATTATTATTATCGACACTTAACCTTAATGAGAATGTATTAAGAAACTTTCAAAAAATCAAAACATCACCAGTGACAGAACATGAAAAATATGTTTACAATGAAACTGCAAAAAAATGGGAACTTCTAAATGCAAAGAACACAAAAATTATCAGTAATAAAGCAAATTTAAAAGATAATGAAAAAGAGTTCAATAGTAACATTCCAATAACTATAAAACATAAAAAGATTCCTTTATATAAGGAGATTCAAGTTATTGATTTAGACGGAAAAGAGATTTACAAAGTTTCATCTTTATCAAATAAAAAAATTAATATTAAAAATCAACAAGATACATACTGTAAAGCAGAAAACTATTTTAAAGAATTACAAAACTTAAAAAAAGGTGAAATTTACGTTTCTAATGTGATTGGAGAATATGTAAAAACTGGCCTCATTGGAACTTTTACGAAAGAAAAAGCAAAAAAAATGAATATAGAATTCAAACCTGAGGAAAATGCTTATGCAGGAAAAGAAAATCCAGTAGGAAAAAGGTTTGAAGGTATTGTACGATTTGCGACACCAATATTTAAAAACAATAAAAAAATAGGTTACGTTGCTTTTGCCTTAGATCATAGACATCTTATGGAATTTACAGATAGTTTTGATCCGTTACCTCAAAATACAAAACAAGATATTGCAGATGCTAGTTCTGGAAATTATGCATTTATGTGGGACTATAAAGGACGAAATATCTCTCATGCACGTGATTATTTTATAGTTGGATATGACAAAGAAACAGGTAAACAAGTACCAGGTTGGTTAAGCGTAGATGTTGCAGAAAAGTTTAAACAAAGTAACATAAAAGACCTTGATCAATTTTTGCAAAACTATCCAATATTTGAAGAACAATCACTAAAGAAAAAACCAAATATAGCACAATTGAAAAATCAGGGTGAAGTTGGATTGGATTGTCGATATTTAAATTTTGCACCTCAATGTGAAGGTTGGATGCAATTAACACAAGATGGAGGATATGGTTCTTTTGTAATATTTTGGAGTGGAGTATGGAAATTAACTACAGCAGCAGCTATTCCTTATTATTCAGGACAATATGGAAATAGTAAACGTGGATTTGGTTTTGTTACAATTGGCGCTAATGTTGAAGAGTTTCATCTAGCAGCAAATAAAACCAAACAAAGTGTAAATGAGATTCTTATAAAACAAGTTGACAATATGAAACAAGAACTTGACGAAAATAAATCAAGTGTACTACAATATATTAGTGAACTTACAAAAGAATTAATTACTGTAACATTTTTAATGATTATAATAGTTATAGCAATTGCAGTTTGGATGTCAAATATTGTGACAAATAAAATTTCTAATCTTCTTAAAGGAACTAAAGAGTATTTAAAGCACAACTTTAATTATAGAATTGATGTCACATCAAAAGATGAAATAGGAGATTTAGAAAACTCATTTAATGATATGGCAGGAGAGATTAAAGATTTAATTGATACTCAAAATAAAACAAATGCATTATTAGATATCAAAGTACAAGAATCCAACTCTGCATTAAAAGCAAAAAGTAACTTTTTAGCTTCAATGAGTCATGAAATAAGAACTCCATTAAATGCAATACTTGGATTTATAGGTATATTGAAAGAGCAAGAAAAAGAGGCATTAAAATTAAAATATTTTAATATTGTAGAAACATCTGGAAATAATTTATTAACTATTATTAACGATATTTTAGATTTTAGTAAAATAGAATCAGATAAAATAGAACTTGACTATGTAACAGTCAATCCGTATAATGAGTTTGTAAATATTATCAACCAATTTACAGAAAATGAAAATAAGAAAAAACTTACATTTAACATTAATATCTCTAAAAAACTTTTTAGTGAGTTTGAGATGGATATATCTAAAATAACACAAGTATTAAATAATCTTCTTTCGAATGCAATTAAATTTTCAGATGAAAAAGGAACAGTGCAATTAGATATAGACTACAATGAAAATGAACAAAAACTTTTAGTATCTATAGAAAATGATGGTATTGAAATTGCGCCTGAAAAACAAGAGCTCATTTTTGAACCATTTACGCAAGAGAATAATTCAACAACAAGATTACATGGTGGTACAGGATTGGGATTAACTATCTCAAGAAAATTAGTTGAACATATGAATGGAAAACTATCACTAGACAAAAATAAAAAAAATGGAGCTAGATTTTATTTTGACATAATTATCAAACAAGATAAAAATCATATTTACCAAGATGATAATACTGTAGCAACAAAAATAGTAAAAAATAAACCAGAAATAAAACTTAATGAAATAACAAACAAAGAGATCAAAATTATGATTGCTGAAGACAATCCAACAAACCAAATTTTTATGGAAGCTTTAATTGAAACAATGTCCCTAAAATGTAAAATTGTAAATAATGGATTAGAAGCAGTAGAATTATATCAAAGAGAAAAATTCGATATTATTTTAATGGATGAAAATATGCCATTAATGAGTGGAAGTGAAGCTACTATGAAAATTAGAGAACTAGAACAAACAAACAATCAACATATACCAATAGTAGCACTTACTGCAAATGCTTTAGTAGGTGACAAAGAAAAATTTCTAAATATTGGTATGGATGATTATCTATCAAAACCATTAGAAAAGCAAGAATTAGAAAGAGTAATAAGCCAATATATGCAATAAAAAATATGTGTAAAATTGTAATAAATGGTTATTCAGTTTAGAAATATAATAATTATAATCTGAATTAATCTTATATTCAATGCTTCTACTATAGAATTAGCAAAAAATTATATAGGAAATATTAATGTTATATACATGTGGACATAAAATACCCGATAGTGATAGTATCATATCAGCTATAGCAATGGCATATCTACAAAATGCTCTTGGAACAGAAGCAAAAGCTTGCAGACAAGGGGAGATAAATCCTGAAACAGAATTTATTTTAAACAAATTTAATCTAGAAATTCCAGAATTAAAAACCTCTTTTGCTGGATGTGATCTATTTATGACAGATTACAACAACTATACAGAAGCACCAGATGATATAAAAGAAGCAAATATTGTAGGTATTGTAGATCATCATAAATTAGGTGGTTTAGTAACTTCTGCTCCACTTGATTGTTGGATTAGAGCTGTTGGATGTACAAATACAATTGTAAAAGAGATGTTTGACTACTATGAAATTGAAATCCCTAAAGATATAGCTGGGGCTATGATGTGTGCAATTTTAAGTGATACTGTAATTTTCAAATCACCAACATGTACAAAGATTGATACACGAGTTACTAAAGAGTTAGCAAAAATTGCTGAAATCGAAGACTTTAAAGCAATCGGGTTAGAGATGTTTAAAGTAAAATCTCAAGTTGAAGGTGTACCTCTTAGAGACTTAGTAAAAAGAGATTTTAAAAACTTTGAAATGAATGGCAATAAAGTAGGAATCGGTCAATTAGAAGTTGTAGATTTATCTATTTTTGATAAAATTAAAGATGATTTAATTGCTGACATCAAAGCGTTAAAAGAGGAAGATGGTTATGATACTGTTCTTTTAATTTTAACAGATATTATGGCAATGGGATCACAAATACTAGTAGCAACTTCTTCAACAGATATCGTTGAAAAAGCGTGGGATGTGAAAGTTGAAAATGATCAATTTTGGTTAAAAGGATGTCTTAGTCGTAAAAAACAAGTTATCCCATTTTTAGAGCCAGCTTACTCATAATGAAAACTGCAAATAAATTACTGTATATTGACAAAGAAGCAGTTGCTACTCTTGCAATGGCAAGAGATGGGCTTTTAAAACCAGTTACGTCTTTAATGAATCAACAAGAATCTGAAGAAGTAAATAAAACAGGAAAGTATAAGGGTGAAATATTTCCTTTTCCATTTTTGTTAGCGCCATCAGGACGACGAAATAAAGAGGTATTAGAAACTTCAAAAAAAGGTGATGTATTAAAATTTATTTGCGATGAGAAAGAAGTTGGATATATCGTAGTTGATGAGATATTTCCTATAGATAAAGCAAATAGAGTTAAACAAATTTATGGAACAAATAGTCCTGACCATGAAGGGGCAAATGACACTTCAAATAGACTAGGAGATTTAGCTATTTGTGGAGAATATAAAATTGATTTTGATGATATAAAAGATCATATGAAACAAATTGATGAGATGGTTCACAATGTAGAAGCAAAAAGTATCTCTTCTATTATATTATCAGGAAAACCATTTCATAGAGTACATGAAAGACTCATAAGAAGTGCATTACAAAAATGCGATTTATTGATTATTCTATTACGTAAACCATACAAAGATGATGAACTAAGTTTTGATGTTCGTTTTAAAACAATACAGCACTTTATAGATCATTTTATTGCAAAAGATAGGGTGTTATTACTTCCATTAGAAAACACATATATTTTTGGTGGGGTAAACGAACTAACACTCAATGCTATTGTTTCAAAAAATTATGGTGCAACAAAACTGCTACTTGGTCAAAATCACACAGGACTTGGTGCATATTGGGATCATAAAAAACTTGTTTCTAGAGTTGATACTTTACAAAAAATAAACATAGGAATAGAACTTTTTAATGAATTTGTATATTGTGAAAAGTGTACAACACTTGTAAGTACAGATGCTTGTCCACATGGAACACATCACCATGTAAAATATGATAAAAATACATTAATGGAACTTTTTAGACTAGGAATCATTCCACCATCTATTCTTATTAGAAAAGAGATATCATCTATGATTTTAGCAGACCTTTTTCCAGAAAGAAAAGAAAGACTAGAAAGAATTTATCAAAATATCACTACATCTTCTGGTGTAATAGATGTTTTTAAATGTGAAGATTTCTATGATGGATTAATGGATCTTTATCACACTACTTCATTAACTTAAAATTGTTATGCAATCACTGTCTCTTTTTACAACCAATAAAGAGAGACAGTGGTTCCTTCTTCTAATAGTTTTCTTATTTAGCTTTAATGTTTATTTACATTACATTGATTTTAAAAAATTTACTCATAATGAAATTTTTTCTTCACTTGGCACAATATCAAATATCTATAAAAAAGAAAATTATGATGTTTTAAAAATTAAAACAGCTAACTTTGTTTTTTTTACATCAACTCAAAAACAAAATGACTTAAATAAATTTGATAAA
>JBATTX010000066.1:0-3371 GCA_049670825.1 Arcobacteraceae bacterium
AAGTGCTTTTTTTGCTTTTTTCATCTTCTCTTGAGTGTACATTGTACCTTTTTTAATACCCATATTAGAGTATAAAAATTTTAACTCATCATCACGATTTTTATATCCAGTCATCTCTAACTTTGCAATAAAAGGTTTTTCTTCAAAATTAAATACTAAATTATCATTATCTTGGGTTACAAAAATGTTTGTAAAATAGTCAAATTTATAGAATTTCTTTATTGCATCGTTGATTTGTGCTTGAGTGTATGTTTTGTTTTTAAACATAGTAGTCTCTAAAGCAACCTCATTAGATATTTGTGTTAGCCCTTTAAATTCTAGGGTTTTGTAGTTTTCTGCTGCAAAAATATTTAATGATATAATTAATAAAAGTATGGATTTTTTATACAATTGATTTCCTTGTAATATAATAAGAAAAGAGTGTATCTAAAAGATAATTATAATACATTTAATCTATTTTAACCTACGAGAAAATGTATACAATACTGGAAGATAAATTAGGTTCAAAATAGTACCCCACGCTAACCCAAATCCAAGTGCAATTGCAATAGGCTGAAAAATAACAGCTTGACCTGTTGCAAAGAAGATAAGAGAACTCATCCCTATAAGTGTTGTTATAGTTGTAAGTACAATTGGTCTAAATCTTTTTGTTGCTCTATAAAAAACTTGTTCAATATTTTTGGCTTTTTTAAGATATGTCATCATAATAATTCCATCATTAATAACAACCCCAGCTAAACCTAATGCCCCAATAATAGATGGCATGGAAAGATTTAATCCAAGAAGTTTATGCCCAATTAATACACCTAAAAACGAAAATGGGATAACAGACATTAAAATAGCTGTTTCTCTAAAAGAGTTAAATAAATAAAGCATAGATAACATAATTAATGTGATTGCTAAAACTGATGCGTAGAGCATATCATTTGCTAACTCTTTTTTCTTTTTCGCTTCCCCTTTTTTTACAATCTTAATACCACTTTCCTCAATCTCATTTAAAAGAGGTTCTAACTGTTCCATTACTTCTGAAGATGTAACAATTTTTGTATCAACATTGGCATAGATATAAAAGTTTTTTTCACCATTGTCTTTTGTAAGTTGTTCAAATGATTTTTGAATAGTGAAATCACATATTTGACTTAGTCGTACTATTTGTCCATTTGTTAATTTAATTTCACTATTTTTAAAACTTTCAAAATCATCTTTTCCTAAACTTTGTATTTTTATATCAAGCATTTCTGTTTCATCAAATGATACTGACTTTTTCTTCGTGAGATAAAGGTTTGAAAGGTAACTTCCTAGACTAGATTCCGTTACACCTAATTGTTCTCCATAGCTATTTACTTTAAGTTTAATCTCATCTATTCCAAATTTTGCTGAGTTTGCAACAGATTTTGTTCCATTGATATTTTGTAAGGTAGTTGTGACTTTTTGCATTGCATCTATAATTTTTTGATTGTCATTTGATACAAGTCCAATTTTTATGTCTGCTTTAATTGGTCCAACTTTTCTTTCAAGAACCACTAAATCTGTAAGATTAAATTGTTCTTTATATTTATTTTGTTTTAAAAATTCAGAAAGTTCTCTTGAAAGTTGTTGTGATGTTTTGGTTCTTGATCGTTCATCTTTATTATAATACATACTTAAATACGGAGTAATATAATTATCCAAAAAATTACTTGGTGCTAATTTTTGCAACTCTACTGTCATATACATAACATATGGAAATCTTTCGGTATTACTTCCACTATCTCGTCTATAACCTGCTCGTGAATCGATACTTCTTATTTGAAATCTTTCTTTATTATTAATAAGATCTTGTTCTATTTTTTTTACTATCTCAAATGACTCTTCTAAAGTTGTATTTTGATTTGCTTTGATAGATATTTTTATATTATCTGCATCAAACGTTGGAAACATTTGAAACTTTGATGTCTTTACGGCATAAAATGTTAATAGTGGTACGAGTATTACAAAAATCACTAAAAATGATTTTTTCCATCTCATGAAAAAATGGATAATCTCACTATAAATTTTATTTACATAACTCCAATCAGTTACTTTTGAACCACTTTTAAGTGTATGTGCTGCGTGTATTGGTAAAAATATAAATGATTCAATTAATGATGCTACTACTAACGCTGAAAGTGCTATAGGAATGAGTTTCATTACTTCACCCATGGTTCCACTTATTAAAAGTGCAGGTAAAAATGAAAAGAGCGTTGTGATACTAGCAATCGTCACAGGTTTTACCATCTCATTTGCACCTTGAATTGCTGCTTCTTTTGGCGGCATTCCATCTTCTATGTGCTGTTGGATATTTTCACTTACAACAATAGCATCATCTACAACAATTCCTATTGCAATTAAAACTCCAACAAGAGATATGAGGTTTATACTATATCCAAAAACATACATATAAATTGCAGCAATTACAAATGATGTAGGGATTCCAAGAAAAATTATAAATGACATTCTTGCATTGATTAGTAACCAAACAAGTAGTACAATAAATATAATACCAATAGCAATATTTGACCCAACAATATCAAGTCTCTCTTTAATTCTTTCACTATTATCATCACTAATACTAATATTTATATCTTTTTGTGATGGTTGCACTTTAGCAATTAGTTTTTCAATATCTTCAGATATTTTCATTGCATTTGCAGTGTCTAGTTGTTTTATAGCTAATGATAAAGCATTTTTTCCATTAAATGAATAAAGGGTTGTAGCATCTTCATATTTTTTTCGTATTTGTGCAATATCACTTAGGTATATGTTTCCCTTCGAGAGTTTTAGAAGTGTATTTGCAAGTTCATCAGCAGATTTTGCACCATTATAAGTTGAGAGATAATAGTGCTTGATGTTTCCCTCTATTTTTCCAATTGGGAAAATATATGAGAGTGTACTGATTGTATTGAAGAGCTCAGTTTTATCTATGCCATAGGCTTCAATTTTTTTCTCATCTAAAAGAATTTCATAATATTTATCACTATCCCCAAATATAGTTACTTCACTGATTCCGCTAATTGTTAGAATTTTACTTTTAAAATCGTCTGCAAACTCTTTCATCTCATCTGTTGTATAGAGTTTTGAAGTTAAAGATATGTTGATAAGATCACGACTTCGTTCGAGTACTGTTACACTTGGTTCATCCATATCACTTGGTAGGTCTTTGTTTGTTAAAGCAACAGCATCTTTAACTTTATCTGACATTGCATATCTGTCTTTTCCTTTTTGCAACTCTAAAATAATAGTAAATTTACTTGGGCTAATTACTGTAGTAGTTTCAATGACACCTTCCAGAGATTTGACATTGTCTTCTATTTCACTTACGGCCATTTTATCTAAAATATCAACACTCGCAC
>JBATTX010000067.1:0-7623 GCA_049670825.1 Arcobacteraceae bacterium
CTTAACCATTGAATAAATTAAATTTGGATATAATCCCTAAAATTCATATATTTAAGGTAGATAAATATGTCACAACAATCAGCATTAGAGATAGCACTAGCACACTCAATGACCCAAGATGAATACGAAATTGTTTTAAAAATGTTAGGTAGAGAGCCTAACTATACAGAAATCGGTGTAATTTCAGCTATGTGGAGTGAGCACTGTTCTTATAAATCAAGTAAAAAATACTTAAATGGTTTCCCTACAAAAGCTCCATGGGTTATCCAAGGTCCTGGTGAAAATGCTGGTGTTATTGATATTGGTGATGGATATGCAGCTGTATTTAAAATGGAATCACACAATCACCCAAGTTTTATAGAACCTTACCAAGGAGCTGCTACTGGTGTTGGTGGTATTTTAAGAGATGTATTTACAATGGGAGCTCGACCTATTGCAAATATGAATATGATTCAATTTGCTTCAATCGAAGGTGATAGTGAAACTGCTAAAAAACATAGATTCCTTTTAAGAGGTGTTGTTGAAGGTATTGGTGGTTATGGTAACTGTATGGGAGTTCCAACTATTGGTGGACAAGTTGGTTTTGAAGAGTGTTATGCTGGAAATAACCTTGTAAATGCTTTTACATTAGGACTTGCAAAATCAGATGAGATCTTTTTAGGACTTGCTGAAGGTGTTGGAAATCCAGTTATGTATGTTGGATCTAAAACAGGTCGAGATGGTTTAGGTGGTGCTGTTATGTCAAGTGCTGCATTTACAGAAGATTCTGAGTCAAAAAGACCAACTGTACAAGTAGGTGATCCATTTACAGAAAAATTATTACTAGAAGCTTGTTTAGAGTTATTTAAAGAAGATTTAATTATCGGTATTCAAGATATGGGAGCTGCTGGGCTTACTTCATCATCATTTGAGATGGCAGGAAGAAGTGGAAGTGGTATGAGAATGGATCTTGATAAAGTTCCAGCACGAGAAGAGGGGATGACTCCTTACGATTTTATGCTTTCAGAATCTCAAGAAAGAATGCTTATTTGTGCTAAAAAAGGTTGTGAGCAAGCCGTTATTGATATCTTTGAAAAATGGGAATTAAGTGTTGCTGTTATTGGTGAAGTTACTGATACTGGAAATATGGAACTCTACTGGCATGGTGATTTAGTTGCAGATATTCCTATTCAACCACTTTCAGAAGAAGCACCTATTTTAGATAGACCAGTTAAAGAACCAGAATATTTAAAAACTATTAAAGATGTAAAATTAGATAAAAATATTCCAAATCAAGAAGCGTTTGATAAATTATTTTCAGATATGGAAGTTGTAGATAAATCTTGGGTTTATAACCAATATGATTCAATGGTACAAACAAATACGGTAAAAGGTCCAGGGAAACTTGATGGTTCAGTTATCAGAATCAAAGAGACTGGAAAAGCATTAGCAATGAGTGCTGATTGTAATACAAGATTATGTTACATCGATCCAGAATTAGGAAGTGCAGCAGCAGTAATGGAAGCTGGAAGAAATGTAGCTATGACAGGTGCTCGACCTTTAGCGATTACAGATTGTTTAAACTTTGGTAACCCAGAAAATCCAGAAGTTATGTGGCAATTTAAACACTCTTGTGAAGGTATCAAAGATGCTTGTAAAGCATTAAATACTCCAGTTATTGGTGGAAATGTATCTTTATATAACGAAACAAATGGTGTGGGTGTTTTCCCAACTCCAAGTATTGCAACAGTTGGTGTAAATGATGATATGAATAAAGTTTTACCAAGTTGTATTCAACATAATGGGAGTACACTTTATATCTTAGGTGATACAAAATCTGAGTTTGGTGGAAGTTTATATATGAAAAAAATCTATGACAAAGTAGCAGGAACTCATCCTGAAGTAGATTTTGAAAAAGAGTTACACCTTTGGGATTTCGTAATCAATGCAAATAAAGCTGGAGTATTACAAAGTGCAAAAGATGTAAACATTGGTGGTATTGCTATTAGTGCTGCTAAAATGGCTGTTGTTGGAGATAAAGGTGTGAGTATCACTATTCCATTAACAGATACAAAAGATATTTTCAGTGAGTCTTTATCTAGAGCTATTGTTGAGGTAAAATATGATGATGAACCAGCTTTTGAAGAGTTAATTGGTAAACACCATGTAACTTGTACAAAAATTGGTAAAACTGGTGGAGATATGATTGAAATCAATGGTATCAAAAAAGATTTAGAAAGTGCAAAAGATATTTATTTTAATACATTTAGAAAAGTGATTGAGCAAGATTTATAATCTTCTTTTTACCTCTTTTAGAAAGCTCTAGTATTTTTACTAGAGCTTTTTTTATGCTTTTACTCTTTGTAGTTTTTCATAATAAGAAAAGAAACAATAGATATGATAAAAATACTTATACCAATAGTGAAAAATGTATCATCGTGAAATGATAAAGCAATAGATGAGATAATAGCTCCCAGTCCAAACTGTAAAACTCCAATTACCCCAGAAGCAACACCTGCATTCTTTTCAAAATGTTCTAAAGCCAATGCCATACAATTTCCAAAGATAAAAGACATCATTCCCATGTAAATTGCAATTAAAATAACAGTTGAGATGAGTGAAATATCTTTATATATAAGAGTAAAAACGAGTGCAGCAATCATTTGAATTATAATTGCAGTTTTTGTAAGAAGTTTGGCGCTGTTTGTTTGAAGTAGTTTTACATTTACTTTCATCATGAAAATAAGCAGAACAAAATTGATACCAAAAAAGAATGGAAAATAATCTGTTGGTATTTTAAAATACTCTATATAGATAAAAGAAGTTTTTGCAATAATGATAAAAAAACCACCAAAACTTATCCCTAATGTTAGCATAGCTTTGAGTGCTGTAGTATGACTTAAAACAGTTTTATATGATTGAAATACATTTTGCTTTACATAGGTATAACTTTCATCAAGTGTCTTATGCACTAAAAATGCAACTATAAGAGAATAAAGAGTTAAAAAGATAAAAACAGCTTTCCAAGAGAAAAAGTGAATAATAAAAGCACCAACGGCAGGTGCAAGTAGAGGAGCTAAACTTCGAACCATCCCCATAAGTGAAAATACTTTTGCTGCTTCTTTGCCATGAAATCTATCTCTTATAGATGCAGCTGCGTTGACAACAACAATGCCTCCAAAAAATGCTTCAAAAAATCTATATACCCATAATTCATAGATATTTGTGCTAAAGATGATAATAAAACTAAAAAATGCATAGCCTAAAAGTCCAAATATGGAACTTTTTTTTCTTCCATATTTATCAGAGATTGGACCACCAAAGATTTGACCTACAGAAAGCCCTATTAGAAAAATTGATAAAGAGAGTTCAATTTTATGAATATTAACATTAAAATAAGTAGCAATATCTGGGATTGAGGGTAGATATGTATCAATTCCAACAGGAGCAACAGACGATAAAATTGATAATAATATGATTAAATAAAGATGATTTGATGCTGTTCTCATTAGTTTGACTCAATGTTCAATGAAATTTTATTTAATATGTTTACAAAAAATTCAATCTCTTCATCACTTAAATTTTTTGATAAACTAGCACGAAATTTTTTTACAAGAGTAGCACTTGCCAATAAAATATTGTCACCTTCTTTTGTTAATGTTATGAGATTTGTTCTTTTATCAATAGCTTTTTTTGATATCAATCCCTTTTTCTCAAGAGTGCTTAGTGTTCTACTTATTGTAGTTTTATCTTTTGCTAGTATATTTGCAATTTTAGTTTGATTTACATCTTTTTCATATTTTATAATCTCTAATGTTGCTCGTTGTTCTGGTGCTATATTAAATGATTGTAGAAGTTTTATATATTTACTGTTGAGTTTGTTGGTGGTGTGATTTATTTTAAATCCAAGAGATTTTTCTAATTCATAAGCCATAGTTCTTCCTTTAATTGTATATGCAATAGTTGCATATACAACCTTTTGAAATAATAAAGTTTGTAAATTAAAATTTAAAACAATTTTGATTAAAAGGATACGGGAGTTATGGCTGAAATATATGAAGCTTGTTTTGAACTTTTGTTTTCAATTTTGTGTGGGATTTCAGGATTGAATCTAATACAATCACCTTGCTGTAATACGAACTCTTGAGTATCAAGAGTAACAATAATTTCCCCTTCTAATACATAATTACACTCTTCTCCACCTTTAGTATGTGGAATAATTTCATCTGTAATTCTATTTGGCTCTAATCGTACAAGTACAAATTCTATATCACCTTGAAGATTAGGTACTAATAATTCACAAGTATACAAAGGATCAGGAAATGATATTTTTTTTCTATCCGCTTTTTTTACTACATACGTTAATTGACTTGGTTGTTCTTGAATATATGGTTTTTCATCATCTGTAAATAGCTGTGCTATTGTAGTATTTAGAACTTTCGCAATTTTTCTTAGTGTTTCAACTGATCCTTGCGTTGATCCGTTTTCAAGTTGAGATAACATTCCTACAGAAATTTTAGATAAATTTGCAAGTTCTTTTGCATTCATCTGTTTTTCAATTCGGAGGTTTTTTATTTTTTGCCCAACATTTATATCTTTTGTCACCGATTTATCTCCTTATTATAGTTTATATACTCTATCCAAAACTTGTTGAAGAAGTGTAAAATTCAAAAATCACAAAAGGTAACATATTTTAATTTAATTAAAAAAAAGTAACACTATTTAATTAAATCGATAAAAAAGTGTGTAAATACTAAACATATTTAATTAAATTAAATAAATGTATAAAAAATATGCAGTTTCAAAAAGTAATAATTGAAAAATTATGTCAGAATTATCTTAGGAAAAAAATCCAAATAAAAGTAAAATAAGGAAAAATTATGACAATAGGTTTAGTAAAAGAGATTAAAGTACATGAGTATAGAGTTGGTTTAACACCAGATGATGTTGCAGCATATGTAAATAACGGACATACAGTATATGTAGAGATAGATGCAGGTGTAGGTGCTGGTTTTGAAAATGAAGAGTATGTAAATGCAGGTGCTACAATTGTAGAAGATAAACAAAAATTATTTGATGATTCAGAGATGATTGTAAAAGTTAAAGAGCCATTACCAGAAGAGTATGACTTCTTCCACGAAGGACAAATTTTATATACATATTTACATATTGCAGCTGATAAACCACAAGCAGAAGCATTATTAGCTAAAAAAGTAAAAGCAATTGCTTATGAAACAATTACATCACATGAAGGTGGATTACCTTGTTTAACACCTATGAGTGAAATTGCAGGAAGACTTGCAGCACAAGAGGGTGCAAAATATTTAGAGAAACCATTTGGTGGTAGAGGTGTATTACTTGGTGGTGTTCCAGGAGTTCAAAGAGGAAATGTTGTTATCATCGGTGGTGGTATTGTAGGATTAAATGCTTGTAAGATGTGTGTTGGACTTGGTGCAAATGTAACTGTAATGGATATTTCGCCTTCAAGATTGGCTTACTATGATGACTTATTTGGTTCAAAAGTTACAACATTATTTTCAAATAGATCAAATATTCTTAAATCAATCAAAGAAGCAGATTTAGTTATAGGGGCTGTTTTAATTCCAGGTGCAGCTGCTCCTAAACTTATCTCAAAAGAAGATTTAAAACTTATGAAGAAAAATGCAGTTGTAGTAGATGTTGCAATTGACCAAGGTGGTTGTTTTGAAACTTCACATGCTACATATCATGATGCTCCTACTTATGTTGTAAATGATGTATTACATTATTGTGTAGCAAATATGCCTGGTGCCGTTTCATTGACTTCTACATTAGCACTTACAGCAACTACATTAAGACATGGTTTAGCGATTGCTAATAAAGGTTTAGAAAAAGCACTTGCTGATGATAAACACTTATTAAATGGTTTAAATACTTATGATGGAAAATTAACAAATGAAGCTGTTGCAAAAAGTTTAAATATTGCATATGAGCCAATGACATTTTAATTAAATTAAATTCAAGTATTATAGAACATAGGAGTGATATTGTGAGAAAATTGAAATATTGCTATTTACTAATGATGGTATTTTTACCATCATTAGTTTTAGCAGAAGATATAGGACTAGATAAAAAAATTGACGCGTGGTTTGATCAGTATTTAGGTTGGTTTGCCAATACAATTTTTATGGGTGTTGATGTAGGTGATGAAGTTGCTTTTCCATTAATTGTAGGATGGCTAGCAGTTGCAGCAATTATTTTTACATTTTATTTTGGATTTATTCAAATTAAAAGATTACGATTAGCAGTAGACATTGTAAGTGGTAAATATACAGATCCAAATGAAAAGAAAACGCCAGGAGAGGTGTCACATTTCCAAGCCTTAACTACGGCACTTTCAGGAACAGTTGGATTAGGAAATATCGCAGGGGTTGGTGTTGCTTTAGCAATTGGAGGACCAGGTGCTACTTTTTGGATGATAATTTGTGGTTTCTTTGGTATGGCATCTAAATTTACTGAATGTACTTTAGGTGTAAAATATCGAAATGAACACAAAGACGGAACAGTATCTGGTGGTCCAATGTACTACCTAACAAAGGGTTTTAAAGAAAAAGGTTTTGGCTCTTTAGGAAAATTTTTAGCAGTAGGATTTGCTATTATGACTATTTGTGCTACTCTTGGTGCAGGAAATATGTTTCAAGGAAATCAAGCAAATGCAATGATTGTACAAACATTTGGTCTGGATGATGGATATGGATGGCTTACTGGTGTTATATTATCTATACTTGTTGCTTCAGTTATTATTGGAGGAATGCCTGCTATTGGTGCAGTTACCTCAAAATTAGTACCGCTAATGGCACTACTTTATATAGGGATGTCAGTTATTGTTTTAGCTGTAAATTATGACCAAATTGGAAATGCGATTGAACAAATATTTGTAGGTGCATTTACAGGTGAAGGTGTTGCTGGGGGTGTTATTGGTGCATTAATTCAAGGATTAAAAAGAGCTACATTCTCAAATGAAGCTGGTGTTGGATCTGCTGCTATTGCTCACTCTGCTGTAAAAACAAAAGAACCTGTAACAGAAGGTTTAGTTTCCTTGTTAGAACCGTTTATTGATACTGTAGTTATTTGTACAATGACAGCTTTAGTAATAACAATTGCAGGAGTAAATAATGGTGATTTAAGTGGGGTGTCTTTAACTTCGGCAGCATTTACAGAAACATCTGCAATATTTGAATATCTATTAGCAATAGCAGTAATTATGTTTGCTTTTTCAACTATGATTTCATGGTCATATTATGGTCTAAAAGCGTGGACATTTCTTTTTGGTGAAACAAAAACAATGGAGTTGGTGTATAAAACATTATTTTGTGTATTTGTTGTAATCGGTGCAAGTATACAGTTTTCTGCTGTAATTGATTTTTCTGATGCTGCGTTATTTGGAATGTCATTATTTAACATAGTTGGATTATATTATTTAATGCCAATCGTTAAAGATGAATTGAAAAAATTCCTAGCAAAAATTGATTCAGGTGAACTCAAGAAATACAAATAAGAAAGAGAAAGAAGTGGGTAAAAGTAGAAGAATAATTTACCCACAAAAAAATAAGGTAGGGAAACGATGGGACAAGATAAAAAAAGATTAGTAGTAATCGGAGCGGG
>JBATTX010000068.1:0-1790 GCA_049670825.1 Arcobacteraceae bacterium
AGTTCTCTATCTTTTTTCATTTTTTCCTCTTTGAGTTGACTTTGCAAGATTAGTTCCTCTTTGAGATCTTCTTTATGCTGTTTTTCATCCGCTAGGATTTTTGCTCGCTCTTCTCTTGCTTGTAAAATTCGTGCTCGAATCTTTTCTTGAGCTTCTTTTTTCATATCATCATCAAAATTCATAGACTCAATACTTTGCATAGCATCATGCATCTCTTGCTCTTCTGAAAGTTGTTCTTGTTGTTTGATTTCAGTGTTTCGTTTTTCTATGATTGATTTATCTTCAGGAGTAATATTTTGAATAGGGATAGTGTGTTTTACTTCTTCAATTTTTGGAGTATCTTCTACTTGAATAGTTGGTTGAGCTGAGACTTCTTCTTTATGTGTTTTATTTTTTTTGGTGGGTTTTGGTTCTTTGTTAGTGTTTTTATTTTTCTTTGAATCTTTTAACGAACTTACATACTCTTTTAGTTCTTCATATTCAGCCATAATTTTTTCATACTTTTGAAACTCCATAAGTAAAAAACAAGGCTTACCATCCCGTAAGATAATAGCTTTGTCAATCTCATGATCCAATACCTTATCAAAAATCATTTTGCTTTTTCGTATTAGCTCAGTTGATGAGTACATCTCTCCTGATTTATAAAGTAACAATCCCATGTACAAACTCCTATATGTAAAATATTACATATTATAGCACAGTTTTATCTAACAATCCAATTTGACGAAACGATTAGTTTATCTTCTAAGTAGATTTTACCTTCAAATTTATCACCCAAATTATAAGTTCCTACACCTTTTGGTGTACCAGACATGATAACATCACCGTCTTCCAAGCTCATAAAACTTTCGATTTCACTTAACATCTCATTTGGTTTGTACATCATTAAATCGTATGAACCAAATTGTGTAAGTGTATCGTTGATATAAAGTTCTAATCTTACTTTTGAAATATCACCATCAAGTTTTACAAAGTCCGATAAAACAGCAGCTCCATCAAATCCTTTTGAACGCTCCCATGGAAGAGATTTTTTCTTGAGTTCATTTTGTAAATTTGCTTTTGTTAAATCAATTCCAAAACCAATACCCTCAATTTTTTTATCTTTTATTAAAAAACAGATCTCTCCTTCAAAACGAGTATCTTCTGTAAAATAGTCTAGCTTATCTGAAATAGATGAATTTGGCTTATTAAATATCACCATATCTGTTGGAGTTTCATTGTTTAACTCTTTGATATGGTCAACATAGTTTCTTCCTATACAGATAACTTTTGAAGGGGTGATTTGTTGGTTTTCAAAATTTATAGTTCTCATAGAGTATCCTTAATATTTTTAAATACTAAATCCATCAATCTTGTTCGAGCCTCAATAGATGCCCAAGCAATGTGTGGAGTGATAATGACTCTGTGTTTATCTTTAATTGTTAATAGTGGAGAACTTTTTTCTATCGGTTCAACGGTTGTTACATCTGTCGCAAAATAGATATCTTTTCCACTATTTAATGTATCCGTAATATCTTGTTCGTTTACTAAGCCACCTCTACCAAGATTGAGTAAAATTGCTCCATCTTTTAGTAGATCAAGATTATCTTTATTTAGTAAGTTATTTGTTTGCTCGGTTAATGCACAATGCATAGATACGATATCAGATGTTGTTAGTAGTGTCTCTAACGATACATTATCGTATAAAGTTTCGTTATTTTTTCCACTAGTTGAGTAGTATTGTACTTGACATCCAAAAGCTGTCATGATTTTTGCTACCTCTTTACCGATATTTCCAAGTCCAATAATTC
>JBATTX010000069.1:0-2052 GCA_049670825.1 Arcobacteraceae bacterium
CAACTTTTTTAAGAAGTGTTACCACATCTATATTTTGTACATCTAGGTTTAAGCTAAACTCTTCAAAATACTCTTTTCCTACAAGTGCATTGAAGTTTACTTTATAGATATTTTCTTTGAAAAAAAGATATTTGACTGCATTTATCAAAGCTTTTACATTGGTTTGATTGATAAGCTTTGAGGTCATCTCAGTTACAACTTGTATCTTTGGGTCTTTTTGTTTAAAATACTCATAGATACCTAATACATCTGCATTGGTGTATGTTAGAATTGCTATATTATTTGCATCTATATTTTTTGATAATAGTTTCTCTACTTGATTATATACATCTTCATAGATAAGCTCTTTTTCACTAGAGATATTGACAACCTCTACATACCCCTCTATATCACTATTGACTTTTTGATTATCATACTCATAGTTTTTTAATGGTTCAAAAGTATTGTTTACAAAATTAACAACATTTTTACTACTTCTATAGTTTTTATCTAAAAGTTCCACTTCAAGCATAGGGTTAAAAACAGACGCTACATAATCAAAAAGTTCTTTTGTACCACCTCTAAATCTATAAATAGATTGTTTGATATCTCCTACATAAAAAAATGTTTTGTAAACTTCTGGATTCCCTGATATGATCTCATCTATTAGATGAAAAAGTATTTTATACTGTAACGTTGAAGTATCTTGAAACTCATCTATTAAAATATGATTGTATTTTGTATCAAGTCTAAAATATAAGAAATCTTTTTCTATATGGTTTTCTAAAAGCTTATGGACTATATTGGTAATATCACTAAACTCTAGTGAGTTTCTTTTTGCATTGTATTGTGCTCGAAACTCTTTAAAATCATCAAAAATCTTAAAAAGATTTTCTAAAGTATAACTCTCTTGTATTTGATAATAGAGTGTTATGTTTGTTTGGAGTCTTTCAAGATTGTCATCAAGTTCTGCAGGTGGTTTTGCTTTTTTAAAATAGGTAAAATCAGCTATACTCTCTTTTGATAACCAAGTTTTCCCTTTATCTAAGAGTTGTTCTATAGTATTAAAATCAACTGCATTGTAGCCTGATTTTGAAACTGCACTTTTATCGATAAAGCTTTTGATACTATTGGCATCTTCCATAATAGCTATTCGTACAGCTTCATAACTTCCTTTAGGATAGTGCATCACCTCTAGCTTTTCATTTTTATCAATCAGTATTTTAAAAAGCTCCACTATAGAGTTTAGTTTTTTATTTTCACTATGTGCAAAAGAGATAAGACTATCAAATTGCGACTCATCAAGTGAAGTCAAAAACTTATAAAGCAATAACTCTTCATCATCAAACTTGATATCAAAATCATCATTTATCCCTATATATCCACTAAACTCTCTTAGTATTTTATTGATAAATTTATCTATAGTATAAATAGAAAGTTCGCTCGATATAAACCTCTTTATGATCTCATCTTTTTTAGCCATCACTTGTACTTGTGATAGTTCAGTTTCTTGCACAACTGCTTCAAGTATTGCGCTATCATCTCCAAGCGTCAAAAGAGTATCATAAATACGCTCTGCCATCTGAGCTGCTGCTTTATTTGTAAAAGTAAGTGTTAGTATCTCTTTTGGACTAGCATCAAGCAATAAAAGAGAAATATATCGAACCGTAAGTGCAAAAGTTTTACCACTTCCTGCACTGGCTTTAAGAGCTATATATGGTTTCATACAATATCTCTATTGACCTTTTATTTTTGATATCAAAATTGACACAGTCTTAGAAACAGAATCTCTCATACTTTCGTTTATAATCGATTCGAATCCAGCAGCATCCAAAATCATTGGTTTATATAACGTTTGTTTTGCTTCAATTTGAGAACTCAATACTGTATCACCTTTTTTAATCACCAACTCAATTTTTACATTGGCTTGCATATTTTTTGTATCTAAACTATATTGTTTATATGTAGCGCTTATAGTTTTTATATTTACCGTTACATCAAAATTTGAAGTTGTATCGTTGGTTTGTATATCTGCATTTGCAAACTCTCTTTTAAAAGCATCTGTGTACCATG
>JBATTX010000070.1:0-4029 GCA_049670825.1 Arcobacteraceae bacterium
CTATTTAAGATATTAAATTAGTTTTTTTTAAAGGATTTGGTATAAGTTAGGGTTTTTTGGTAATTTTATGTAACGTAATGTTACATAAAATAATTGTAATGTGTCAAAAAGTTTCTTTTAGTATCGAAAAAGTGGAAGGATGTCTAGTTAGTTTTCCACTCTAGAGTTCTTTTCCTCTATTCCGCTTAAACCAAATCTTCGAGTAAGTTCTTGTTTGATTCTATCAGGTGATACGTTTTTTGATGCAAGTGCCACTAAGCAGTGGTACATCAAGTCTGCACCTTCATAGATAACTTCTTCTATATCATTATCTTTAACTGCAAATGTAAATTCACCAGCTTCCTCTACAATTTTTTTAAGCATAGAGTTTTGTTTCCCTTGTAGAAGTTTTGCTGTATATGATGTTTTTGGATCATCATTCTTTTTCTCTTGGATTGTGTGATATAAAGTATCGATTACCCCATAAGCAGCTGCTGTATCTACCTCAATTTCACTATTTACTGTATTCGTTGTAAGATCAGTAAAGAAACATGATTTTCTACCTGTGTGACATGCAACGCCATTTTGAACCACTTTTAACAGTATTGTGTCATTATCACAATCAATGCTGATTGATTCAACCTTTTGTGTATGGTTTGAGCTTTCACCTTTTTTCCAAATTCTTTGTTTACTTCTACTAAAGTAGTGTGCATAATTTGTTTGCAAAGTTAATTCCAAAGCTTCTTTATCCATATATGCTAACATCAATACTTCATTTGTTGTTGCATCTTGAGTAATTACAGGTACTAGTCCATCTTGTTTATCAAAGTCTACTTTTTTTACTATATTGTCCATTATATACCTTTAAAATTGTTGTTTATATTCAATTCCAAAACCAGTAATTTTATTCTCTTCATCTAGTGTAATATTTGGTTTAACATCAACAGGAAGTACTTCTGGTTTTTCTGTTGGCAAATCAAATGTTTTTTGATGTTGACTAAAATCTAGTGTTGTATTATTATCAGTATTGAAATTTAAGTTATTAAGTTCTATTTGTTTTATTGCTAAGGCTTCTTCTAGAGATATGATTCTATTTTGTAATTGTGTGTTTTGTTCTGTTAAAGATAATATTTTATTTTCTAAATTTTTTGTTTTTGTGTTTGATGATGTATTTTCTTGTAATAGCATATTTGTAATGTTTTGATAATCTGTTAGTTGTAGATATAAAATACCTAATGCTAAAGTAAGTGTGAATATTATGATATATTTAATTTTTTGCATTGTTAATTAATTCAGATAAAGGGAAAAATCCCTTTATATTATCTGATTGATGAGTCTCTTGATTTATCTTTTGTATCTACCCAAATATTTGGAGTAGATCCACCAGGTGTTAAGAAGATTTTAGCATCTTTATTTACTCTTAGAGCATCATTGAACTTTCCTTGAACTTCAATTTGTTGCATTTTAAGTAAGTTTGGAGTTAACGAATCAGCAATAAGTTTATTCGCTTTAGCTTGTGCATTTGCTTCAATTGTCACAGCATCTGCTCTACCTTGTGATTCAATTCTATTTTTATCAGCTTCACCTTTAGCTAAAGCAGCTTTTTTCTCAGCTTCTTGTCTTGCTCTAAGAACTTCGTATTTTACTCTTTCAGATTCTTGGTTTGCAATTTGAACTCTCTCAATTTGTTCTTTAATTTTTGCTGGTAAAACAATCTCTCTTAATTGAACAGATTCAATAGAAACAGGTTTTCCTTGAAGTGCTTCAATTTCTGTTCTTATACCATTTTCAATTAATACAGCTATCTCATTTCTTTTTGTAGGAAGTTGTTCTGCATTATATTCACCAACAATATTTCTTACAATATTTCTAACAACTGGATTAACGATTTTATCTTCCCAAGAAAGTCCCCAAGTAGCAATTGTTAAAGGTGCTCCAGAAGGTAAAAGTTTATACTGAACAGTTAATTCAATAGAAACTGGCAAGCCTCTTGCATCTAAAATATTAATAGCTGGATTAATTTTAATTCCACTATCAAAACCACTCATTTTTTCAACTGACATATAGTTGATAAGTCTTACTTTTGTATCTACAGTAATTACTTTTTGAATCACTGGAATAAATAAGTGAAAACCAGGTTGTAATGGATCTGTTTCATATTTACCTGTAGTTACTTT
Source organism: Arcobacteraceae bacterium (assembly GCA_049670825.1). Taxonomy (GTDB): domain Bacteria; phylum Campylobacterota; class Campylobacteria; order Campylobacterales; family Arcobacteraceae; genus JAIOSF01. The sequence goes on from JBATTX010000070.1 coordinate 2,157, forward strand.
AATACCAACTTCACCAGAGTTAATAATAACATATGGCTTTGTCATAAATAAAGCTATAACAATAATAATAATTGCATAAATCAATCCTGATTGTTTATTGAAGTTTTTAAACATTTCAGGTGGTTGAAATGGTGGTTCGTATCCTCCCCCATTTCCTCCATTGTTGTTCGATTGATTATTAGAACCTTTATTTTGCTGTTGTCTATTTTTGAAATAGTCATTATCTATTGGCATTTTTTCCCTTTTTTAGTAAATTTTGTACAATCATATAGGATTGCACTTTGTTTTATCTTAAATAACTTGTTTAGTTGATGTATGTTAAATATTTTAAATATTTTTCATTTCTTCCAGCAACAACATCAAAGTATGCTGTTTGAATTTTTTCAGTGATTGGTCCACGACTTCCACAACCAATAATTCTTGCATCAACATCTTTAACAGGCGTGATTTCAGCTGCTGTTCCTGTAAGAAAACATTCATCACAGATGTAAACTTCTTCTCTTGTAATTCTTCTTCTTTCAACTTCAATACCCATATCATTAGCTAATTCAATAACTGTAGCTTGAGTAATTGATTTTAATGAGTTGTCATTTGGAGGAGTAATTAATTTTCCATCTTGTACCATAAAGAAACAAGCACCACTAGCTTCTGCTATATACCCTTGATCATCTCTCATTAAAGCTTCATCATATCCAGCTTCAACAGCTTCATATTTAGCCATTTGTGAGTTAAGATAGTTTGCAACAGCTTTTGCTTTTCCCATTCCTGAAGTGTTACCACCTCTTGTCATTGAAGCAATTTTAAGTCTAATACCATTTTTTAAACCCTCTTCACCTAAATAAGCTCCCCATTTCCATGCAGAAATAGATACATTTACAGGTGCATCTTTATGATAAAGTCCCATAACTCCATATCCTAAATATACTAAAGGTCTAATATATGCGCCCTCAAATAGTTCATTCTCTTGTAACAGTTTTACTTGAGCATCATTAAGTTCTTCAAGTGTAAAAGGTACATTCATCAGTGTCATTTTTGATGAGTCTAAAAGTCTTTGAGTATGCTCTTGAAGTTTAAATATTGCACATCTTCCATCTTCTGTTTTATATGCTTTTGTTCCTTCAATTGCACCGTTACCATAGTGTAGTGTATGTGTTAGAACATGAACCTTTGCATCATCCCAAGGTGTAAGCTCACCATCCATCCAAATATATTTTGCTTTTTCCATTTAATTTATCCTAAATTTATATTTCATTTATCGAAGATTTTATCCTAAAATAGTTTAAAAACGATATAATTATTTTATGAATGAAGAATTAACGATAGAAGAGATAGAAAATATTTTACATAATAGAATTAAAGGTGACCAATATACAACTTTAAAAAGTATTCCAACCCCTGATATGTTTAAAGATATGAATAAAGCAACAAGTAGAATAGTGCAAGCTATTAATAATGATGAAACAATAAATCTTGTGGGGGATTATGATGTCGATGGTGTAACATCAACTGCCATTATGGTTTCTTTTTTTACTGCTTTAGGTGTTGAGATTAATTATATCATTCCCAATAGATTTGAACATGGATATGGATTGAGTCCAATTATTTTAGAGCAAATCTATGAAGGGGTGATTGTAACAGTTGACAATGGTATAAGTGCTGTTGAGTCTGCTACTATTTGTAAAGAGAGAGGGTTAGATTTAATTATCACAGATCACCATACAGTAGGTGATACTTTGCCAGATGCATATGCTATAGTAAATCCAAAACAATCTGATTGCACTTTCCCTTTTTCTGAGATTTGTGGTGCTCAAATTGCTTGGTATTTATGTGCAAGCATCAAAAAAGCACTCAAATTTGATTATAATCTTATGGA
>JBATTX010000071.1:0-4426 GCA_049670825.1 Arcobacteraceae bacterium
GATTTATACAGTAATTATCCTCATAGCTTTAGTACAAATTGTGCAAAGTTTTGGTGACTACTTATATAAAATTACAAAAAAATAATGGATAAAAATGATTATAAATATTTTAATATTTGTACTATTAGGTGCTATTGCTCTTGGGTTTGTAGCTTGCACAGATGAAGAAAAAGTTGAGAAAAAAACAACTATCAAAGTTGGAGCTACACCAGTTCCACATGCTGAGATTTTAGAGTTTGTAAAACCTCTATTAAAAGCAAAAGGTTATGATTTAGAGATTGTTGAATTTACTGATTATGTTACACCAAATATTGCTGTAAACGAAGGTGAATTAGATGCAAACTTTTTCCAACACTTGCCATACTTAGAAGAGTTTAACAAAAATAAAAACACACAATTAGTAAAAACTGTAAATGTACACTTAGAGCCAATGGGCTTATATTCTAAAAAAATTAAATCTTTAGATGAGTTAGCTGATGGTGCAACAATTGCTGTACCAAATGATCCAACAAATGAAAGTAGAGCATTAGATATTTTAGTAAAACAAGGTTTATTAACATTCAACGATGTAGCGTTAAAAACAGTTGTAGATATCAAAACAAACCCTAAAAACTTAAAAATAAAAGAATTAGATGCTCCACAATTACCAAGAGTACTTGATGAAGTTGATGCTGCTATTATCAATACTAACTATGCATTATCTGCAGATTTAAACCCTGTAAAAGATGCAATTGTACTTGAGTCAAAAGATTCTCCTTATGCAAACATTGTTGTTGTAAAAGCTGGAAATGAAAACCAAGACTATATTAAAGCGTTAAATGAAGTATTAAACTCAAAAGAGGTTAAAGATTTTATTGCAACTAAATACCAAGGTTCTATTGTAGAAGCTTTCTAATAACACAACACATTAAAAGTCAAAACTCAAATGAGTTTTGCTTTTATTTCTCCTATCTTTTTATAGGGTTTGGAGCACTTATCTCTTTTTGTAAATCTACACTCAAATTATTATAAAAAAGTTCCCCATAGTCTGTTTTTCTATTTATTGTTTCATATGTTTGTTTTATGTCATTGTTATATTTTAATGCCTCCTGCAAAATTTTGATAATTTTTACAGAATCTAAAAAGTTAATATGTGAAGGTGCTTCAACAGGTGAACTATAATATTTATGCATTCTTTCTACTAAATTTTTATTTCGTATTTCTATAAAAACTGATTCTATTGGTGACTTAAAGAAAAGTATCTTTTTTTTGATATTTATAGATATATAGGTTGTTTCTGTTCCATAAATTTTTCTTGAAAATGAATCAAACAAAAAAAGTTTTTTGTTGTAGTTATTATGAAACAGTTCATAAATAAGTTCTAATATTTTTATTTTTTCCTCTTTTGTATAAAAGTTTCCAATATTTGCAAAACAAAAAGATAAAATTGATTTTATCGAATACCACTCAGTTGTATCATAATCATATCGTAACATCTGCTCGATTCTGTTTTGTTTCAGTTTTTCTATCTCAGGTGATGTTTTCGTTCTATAGATTCTTTTTACAGCTGTATCTCTATACATAGGACCTGGAAACTGTGCTTGAATAACAAATCGTTTGCTCTCTTCCATATCCATAATGTATGATAGTCGTCCATTATAGTCTTCATCAATAATTCGAACTTCTTTTTGAGGTATTTCAGTTATTGATTTTAAAAACTCTTCATCTTTACAACCCTCTTCCCAAACATAATCTGGATATCTAAAAAGTTGGCACAATTTTTCCTTCAGATCTTGGGGTGGGTCTATATGTGTAATACTATCCACCCATGAGGTAACTGTTCGTCTATCTTTTTGTATTAATGAGGCAAATTTAGATATACTTAAATTTGATCTTTTATAAATTTCTATAAGTTTTTCTATCCCTGTTCCAAATGCCATATTTCCCTCCATTTTTTCTTAATTGTACAATTATTTTACAAAAAAAGCAATTATTGTACATCATAATACTTTTTGTATTAAAATTGTAATTTAAAAAGCAATTATTGTACAACAAAATTGTATAACAATAATGTACAATAACAATATATAAAATTTTAAAGGATGAATATGAGCGCAGGAAAAAAATTTAGAGAAGCATTAAAAGAGGAAACTCCATTACAAATTGTTGGTACTATTAACGCTTACCAAGCATTACAAGCAACTAAAGTTGGATACAAAGCTATCTATCTTTCAGGTGGTGGTATTGCTAACGCATCTTATGGTTTACCAGATTTAGGTATGACAATGATTGAAGATGTATGTATTGATGTTAGAAGAATTACTTCAATTTGTAATACACCACTAATTGTTGATGCTGATACAGGTTGGGGACACGCATTTAACGTAGCTCGAACTGTTAAAGAATTTATCAGATCTGGAGCTGCTGGATTACATATTGAAGATCAAGTTGCTGCAAAAAGATGTGGACATAGACCAAATAAAGAGCTAGTAACTACTGAAGAGATGTGTGACAGAATCAGAGCTGCAGTTGATGCTAAAATGGAACTTGATCCAGATTTCTATATCATTGCTAGAACTGATGCACATGCATCTGAAGGTCAAGCAGCTGCAGTAGCTCGTGCAAAAGCATATGTTGAAGCGGGAGCAGATGCAATTTTCGCAGAAGCTGTTCATACTTTAAAAGAATACAAAGAATTTTGTGACCAAATGTCAGTTCCTGTATTAGCAAATATTACAGAATTTGGAGCTACTCCAATGTTTACAACAGAAGAGTTAGGTTCAGTTGGAATTGAGATGGTACTTTACCCATTATCAGCATTTAGAGCAATGAATAAAGCTGCATTAAATGTATACCAAGACTTAAGAGAAAAAGGTACACAAGAAGGTACACTAGATACTATGCAAACAAGAATGGAACTTTACGATATGTTAGGTTACCATGAGTATGAAGAAAAAATGGATGCACTATTTTCAAAAGGTAAAGCTAAATAATTTTAGCTTTACAACAACTATAAATATTTATTAATTACAAAAGGAGAAATATATGAGTACTACAACAACAGGATTTAAACCTAAAAAATCAGTTGCATTATCAGGACAATCTGCAGGAAATACTGCTATTTGTACTGTTGGTAAAAGTGGAAATGACTTACACTATAGAGGTTATGATATTTTAGAATTTGCTGACAAATCAGAATTTGAAGAAATTGCATATTTAATCGTTTATGGTAAATTACCAACTCAAGCAGAATTAGATAAATATAAAACAAAACTTCAAGGTTTAAGAGATCTTCCAGAAGGTGTTAAAATTGCTTTAGAGCAATTACCAAAAACTGCTCACCCAATGGACGTTATGAGAACAGGTTGTTCAGTTCTTGGAGCTATTATGTCTGAAGATGAATCTCATCCAAAAGAAGAAGCTCAAGCGATCATTGATAAATTAATGGCATCATTTGGTTCTATGTTATGTTACTGGTACCACTATGCATATAATGGAAAGAGAATTGATGTTGTAACTGATGATGAAACAGTAGGTGGACACTTCTTACACCTTTTACATGGTGAAAAACCAAGAGAATCTTGGGTTAAAGCGATGCATACATCTTTAATTTTATATGCAGAGCATGAATTTAATGCATCTACATTTACTTCAAGAGTAATTGCTGGAACAAACTCTGATATGTTCTCATGTATTACTGGAGCAATTGGAGCATTAAGAGGTCCTAAACATGGTGGAGCTAATGAGGTTGCATTCTATATTCAAGAAAGATATTCTTCAGCTGATGAAGCCGAAAAAGATATTTTAGAAAGAATGGCAAAAAAAGAGATTATTATCGGATTTGGACACCCAGTTTACACTTCATGTGATCCAAGAAATGTTGTAATTAAAAAAGTTGCTAAAACTTTATCTGATGAAAATAACAATACATTAATGTATGATGTTGCAGAAAGAATTGAAACAATCATGTGGGATAACAAAAAAATGTTCCCTAACTTAGATTGGTTCTCAGCTGTTTCATACAACCAAATGGGAATCCCAACAGATATGTTTACTCCAATCTTTATTATTGCAAGAGTTACAGGATGGGGTGCACATGCAATTGAACAAAGAGAAGATGGAAAAATTATTAGACCTTCTGCTACATATACAGGACCAGAAGATTTAAAATTTGTTCCTATATCAGAAAGATAATAATTTAAATACTTTCAAATATTCAAATAAGTGCCACTTTGGCAAACACTAAAGGGGTGAGTTTTTACTCATCCTTTTCAATTTAAACTAAATGGATATACCAATATGACAAATGATAAATATCTAAAAAAACTAGAAGGTTTCGATACAAGCTTTTATGATGTAAAAGCAGCTGTAGAAGATATCACTCCTGGTTCTTTTGAAAAACTTAACTATACTTCAAGAGTATTAGCAGAAAACTTACTAAGAAAAT
>JBATTX010000072.1:0-2751 GCA_049670825.1 Arcobacteraceae bacterium
CTGCATCTATATATAAAACATTGTATTTAGAGGAAAGTTCTTCTTGTAAAATTTGTGCTAACTCTAAAGTATTTACAAGTATCACTGAACGGTTTTCTCCAAACTTGTTTTTTTCAATCGCTAATGAGTTTTTCACATCATTTAAAATCATCTCTTTTCTTTTTTTAGATTTATCAATATTTTTTTTGAGCATCCCTAGTTTTACATTAAAATCAAGTGATTGTAAGTATTGTTGATTTATATCGATTTTGTAGTTCGTTTTTTTAAACTGTATATTGGGACGTACTAAAAAGTTATCTCGATAAAGCTCCTCTATTTCCACTCGTGTAAGTTCATTGCCTACAAGATCAAAAAGTCTTTGTTCATTTTGCGTATTGTTTCGGTATGGAGTAGCAGTCAGTCCATGTTTATACATAGCTGGTATTTTAGATACCACATTATAATACACATCAGCACTAGCTTTGTGCATCTCATCACATATAATCATTGAGTATTTATCTTCAATTACTCTTTGTAAAGTTATATCACTATTTAAAGATTGCCAAGTAGTTATCAATATGGGTGCTCCAAACTCTTTTTTTGAAGAGCTTAACTCCCCTATCATACTTGGGTCAATATCAAGTATAGATTGAAATCTTTTTTTTGTTTGTTTTACCAAATCAGACTTTGGAACTATAAAAAGTGTTCGTATATTTCTTTTAGCGATTAAATAAGCAGCGATATTTGTTTTTCCAGCACCAGTTGGGGCATAGATATATCCAGTTAAAGTAGTTCGCGTAAATTTGTCTACACACTCTTGCTGAAATTTTCGAGGTTGAAAACTTTTTATGTTTATAGACTCCACATCATCTATAATTTTGCACTTATCTCTTTGTGGAACATTTACATTCCAATGGATATCTTTGCAAATATTTTGAAACTTTGAAAGTAACTCAAGCACTTTTCCATAAGGAAATAGTTTTTCGCTTACCCCATCTATTAATGTTACTTGACTTCCTATGATAAGTTGCATTTGATACTCCATTTGTAATATTAAAAATATTATAGTCAAAAATATAATTTCTCTTTAAAATAATGACAAATTGCAATTTTTATCATTTTTATCTATTCAAATCATTAAAACAGCACTGAATGAACAAAGATAAACAAACATTAAATGAGTACCAAAGTTTCGTTTTATTTTATAGAATAAATAGTAATAAGGATAAAACAGATGAAAAGTGAAAAAAACTCAAAATTGCAGTAATAGGAGCGGGGATCAGTGGACTTGGTTGCGCATATCTATTGAGTAAAAAACATACTGTAGATATATACGAAAAAGAGAATCGTTTAGGTGGCCATGCACGAACAACTCAAGTTACTGAAGCAAATCAAACTTTTGGTGTCGATACAGGTTTTCTAGTTTTTAATCATCCTACTTATCCACTCTTAACACAACTCTTTGAAGAACTCGGTGTGAAAATAGAAAATAGCGATATGAGTTTTGCTTTTTGGGATCAAAAAAGAAACCTAGCTTACAATGGAGAATCTCTTAAAGGGATGTTTTATCAACTAAAAAACCTTTTTAGTTATTCCCATATCAAAATGATTTTCGATATCTTAAAATTTAACAAAAAAGCAAATAAAGATTTAGAGACAAATAGTCAAGATTTGAATCTCTCTTTGGGTGAGTATTTAGAAGATTTTTCAACATATTTTAAAGAAAGATACATTATTCCAATGGGTTCTTCTATTTGGTCAACTCCTACAGATAAAATGAGTGACTTTCCAGCAAAAACATTTTTACAGTTTTTCAAAAATCATGGTTTACTTGGTGTTGATACACATCATCAGTGGCTTACAGTCAGCAATGGCTCTGTGAATTATGTAAATAAAATATCTCAAAAAATATCTGGAAACATCATCTTAAATAGTGATATTATGAGTGTAAAAAGAGAAGATGATAAAGTTATTTTAATCGATCAAGATAACAACGAAACTATTTATGATAAAGTTATTTTTGCAACACATGCTCCAGATACACTTGCACTCCTTGATGAGCCAACAACAGACGAGCTTCGAGTTCTCTCAGCATTTGAGTACAAAGAGAATAAAGCAGTATTACACAACGATACAAAGGCTTTGTTTCCAGACAAAAATCTGTATGCAGCGTGGAACTATAAAACAAACGGGAAAGAGCAAAGTGTAACACTGTCGTATTGGATTAATAGGTTACAAAATTTAAAATCTTCAAAAGAGTATTTTGTATCACTCAATGAAACAGAAAATTTAACTAATGTGATAGAGAAAATCTCATACGAACATCCTCAGTTTGATAGAAAAGCTATTGAAGCACAATCAAAAAGAGAACTTATCAATGGGAAAAACAACACATACTTTGCAGGAGCATATTGGAGATATGGCTTCCATGAAGATGGATTGTATAGTGCAAATACAATTGCGAAAGAGTTTGGTTGTGAGTTATGAGCCATCAATTTTTTGAAGGGATAATCTATCATAAAAGATATGCACCAAAACAACATAAGTTTAAGTACAAATTTTTTATGCTTGATATAGATATCTCATCATTAGACACACTCAACAATAAATATTTTTCACAAAATAGATTTAATCTTTTTTCATTTCATACCAAAAATCATTTTGGGGTGACAAACAATTTTATTCTCAATATTCAAGAGTTACTTTTAAAATATTCAATAAAACCAACAGACAAAATGAGATTTGTGACACTTCCTAGTATCTTGGGATATG
>JBATTX010000073.1:0-1623 GCA_049670825.1 Arcobacteraceae bacterium
TAGAGCAATGAATAAAGCTGCATTAAATGTATACCAAGACTTAAGAGAAAAAGGTACACAAGAAGGTACACTAGATACTATGCAAACAAGAATGGAACTTTACGATATGTTAGGTTACCACGAGTATGAAGAAAAAATGGATGCTTTGTTTTCAAAAGGTAAAGCAAAATAATCTAAGTTCAAAAAATAAAAAAATTAACACTAAGAAAAGGAAATAATTATGAGTGATACAACTACAACGTTTAAACCAAAAAAATCTGTTGCGCTTTCTGGAACATCTGCTGGGAATACAGCTCTTTGTTCAGTTGGTAAAAGTGGAAATGACTTACATTATAGAGGATATGATATTTTAGAGTTTGCTGACAAAGCAGAATTCGAAGAGATTGCATATCTAATCGTACATGAAAAATTACCTAATCAAGCAGAGTTAGACGCATATAAAAAGAAATTAAGATCTTATAGAGATATTCCTGCTGGTGTAAAAGTTGCTTTAGAGCAGTTACCAAAAACTTGTCATCCTATGGATGTTATGAGAACTGGTTGTTCAGTACTTGGTGCTATTGATCAAGAAAAAGAAGAACACCCAAAAAATGAAGCGCAAGATATCATTGATAGATTAATGGGTTCATTTTCTTCTATTTTATTATACTGGTACCACTATGCATATAATGGTAAAAGAATTGATGTTGTAACTGATGATGATACAGTTGGTGGTCATTTCTTACACCTATTACATGGTGAAAAACCAAGAGAATCTTGGGTTAAAGCTATGCATGTATCTTTAATTTTATATGCTGAGCATGAGTTTAATGCTTCTACATTTACTTCAAGAGTAATTGCTGGAACAAACTCTGATATGTTCTCATGTATCACTGGTTCTATTGGAGCTTTAAGAGGTCCAAAACATGGTGGAGCTAATGAGGTTGCATTTAGAATTCAAGAAAGATATACTTCAGCTGACGAAGCAGAAAAAGATATTTTAGAAAGAATGGCTAAAAAAGAGATTATTATCGGTTTTGGACACCCTGTGTATACTACAAGTGATCCAAGAAACGTAGTTATCAAAAAAGTTGCAAAAGAATTATCTGAAGAAAATAACGATATGTTAATGTATGATGTAGCTGAGAGAATTGAAACAATCATGTGGGATGCTAAAAAAATGTTCCCAAATCTTGACTGGTTCTCTGCTGTTTCTTATAATCAAATGGGTATTCCAACAGATATGTTTACACCTATATTTATTATCTCAAGAGTTACAGGATGGGGTGCACACGTTATTGAGCAAAGAGAAGATGGTAAAATCATTAGACCTTCTGCTACATATACAGGACCAGAAGGTTTAAAATTCATTCCTTTAGCGGATAGAAAATAATTTAAACACTTTCACATATTCAAACAAGTGCCACTTTGGCAAACACTAAAGGGGTGAGTTTTTACTCATCCTTTTCAATTTAAACTAAATGGATATACAAAATATGACAAATACAAAATATCTTAAAAAACTAGAAGGTTTCGATACAAGCTTTTATGATGTAAAAGCAGCTGTAGAAGATATCACTCCTGGTTCTTTTGAAAAACTTAACTATACTTCAAGAGTATTAGCAGAAAACTTACTAAGAAAAT
>JBATTX010000074.1:0-6358 GCA_049670825.1 Arcobacteraceae bacterium
CCACTTGGTATTGCAAAAAGAACATACCTAACGCTTGCTGGGGTAACGAAAGCATTTACTATAAACAGACTAGAAAGAGATATTTTTGATGATTAAACTAATATAGAAAATAGAGGGTGAAGCAAAACTGCATTTTAGTTTCAAAGATGAAAAGATAGATTTTGTAGATATAGAGTTTTTACAAACAAGAAGTATCGAAAAGATTCTTGAGGGTAAAAATGCTTTTGATGCCTTAGTAATCAACCCGCGAGTATGTGGTATATGTGGTCACGCACATCTTATTGCTACCGTTGAGGCGCTTGAAGATTGTTATGAGAATATAGAGGTGCCACAAAAAGCAAAAATCATTCGTGAGCTTACTTTAAATTTTGAGTTGATACAAAATCATTTTAAATGGTTCTATTTTACAGTGTTGCCACTTTTTGGATATAAACAGGCTGTTTTAAAAGCTGCTCATCCTTCCCAAATTATGTCAAAAGCTATAGCAACTATAGGTGGACAATATCCTCATAATTCGTATGCAATAGTTGGTGGAGTGGTATCTGATATTACGAATATGGATATTATTAAACTATCTCAATATATAGATGAAACAACTAATTTTTTTACAAAAAATCTTATAGATTTTCAAGAGAAAGATATTTTAGAGTGTGATAATATTGATGAGCTATTTTCAAAAGAGGGAGATCTGCCTCAAATACTCAATGATATTATAAAAAATGATTGGCTACATATCGGAAAAAGTTATGATAGGTTTATCGCTTTTGGAAGTAATAGCTACTTTAACAAAGGAAAATCTTTAAAAGCAAGAAGATATAACAATATTTCACTTGATTATATTCAAGAGTTTAGTTCTTTAAATAGTTATGCTAAAAATGTAACATACAAAGATCAGTATTGTGAAGTGGGACCATTAAGCCGTGCGATGATAAATAAAATACCACTTATTAAAGATTCTCATGCTAAATATGAGGATAGTATTTTGAGTAGAATAGTAGCACGAGTTTTTGAAATACCACAACTTCTTAATCATTGCAAAAAATTATTATCTAAAATAAATTTAGAAGAACTATCTTATATTAAACCGAAAATTGATATATCAAAAATAACATCAAGTGGAAATTCAGCAGTTGAAGCAGCTCGAGGAAGCTTGATACATAAAGTAAAACTTGAAAATGGAATCATAAAAAAATATGATATTATAACACCAACACAGTGGAATCTATCGAATGGAACACCTAAAAATCTAGCAGTATCTCAAAAAGCTATGATAGGATTACCAGACGAAAAAATAGCAGAAATTGTTTTCAAATCATTTGATGTTTGTTCTGTTTGTACTACCCACTAAAAAATTATTTTCTTTCTTTACACTCTCTTTTTTAAATAAAATATAAAATTATAAAAATTACTTATAATTTTATATTATAACAATCATTAAACTAAACACTATTGTCTTAAGTCTAACTAAAGAGGAAATTTCTTAAAATGACATAATGAATGAGTATTCATTTACTTTAATGAATAAAATTAAAAAAAGGACTACATATGACAGATAGAAGAGAAGCCTTAGCTACTATGTTTAGTGCTAAGGGTGCCAAAGTCAATACTAATCGTGGTGAAGCGTATTATGATAAGCTCATGAAAGTTATGACAAGCAGATTAACTGAGTTAGAAAATACACCTGTTGCGAATAAAGTATCAATTGAAGATGTACTTGAAACAGAGGGATTAACACGAAGAGATTTTATGAAGTGGGCAAGTGCTGCCTGTGCTATGCTTATGTTACCACCAACATTTACTCCTCTTGTTGCAAATGCGGCTGAACTTATGAATAGAGTTCCTGTTATTTGGATAGAGCTTCAAGATTGTGCTGGGAATAGTGAAGCAATTTTACGAAGTGATGCGCCTACAATCGATGAGTTGATTTTGGAAACTATCTCACTGGAGTTCAACGAAACTCTTATGGCTGCTGCTGGTCATGCCGCTGAAGAGCATCTTGACGAAGCTATGCACACTTTTAAAGGGAAATACCTTTGTGTAGTAGAAGGTGCGATTCCAACTGGAATGAATGGATTATATGGAACAATAGGTGCTAAAGCGGAAACTTTTGAAGAACATCTTTTAAGAGTTGCTGAAAATTCTGCAGCTGTTGTTGCTGTTGGTACTTGTGCGACATTTGGTGGAGTGCCGGCAGCTGCTCCAAACCCTACAAGTGCAGTTGGTGTACAAGATATTGTAAAAAATAAACCAATCATCAATATCCCTGCATGTCCTGCAAATCCTGCAAATATCACTGGAACAATTTTACACTATGTATTAACAGGGCAAGTACCTGAACTTGACCATTTAAACAGACCAAAATTTGCATTTGGTTACAGAATCCACGATAACTGTGAAAGAAGAGCACATTTTGATGCTGGAGAGTTTGTAGAAGAGTGGGGTGATAAAGGGGCAGAAAATAATTTCTGTTTATACAAAATGGGATGTAAAGGTCCAATGACATTTAATAACTGTTCAATTGTAAAATATAATAGTGGTACAAACTGGCCTATTGGTGCAGGGCACGGTTGTATTGGTTGTAGTGAACCTCAATTTTGGGATAAATTTGCACAAGAGAGACCAATGGCAGATACACATTTCAAAGCACCAACAGGTGGAGTTGAAAAAACAGTTGATGAGTTTGGTTTAGGATTATTAACAGCCGCAGGAATTGGTATAGGTATCCATGCTGTTGGGAGTATAGTTGCAGGTAAAAAAGGGGAAGAGAATGAGTAAAAAACATATTATAGTAGATCCAATCACAAGAATTGAAGGGCATTTAAGAATTGAAGCGGTAATTGATGAAAACAATGTAATTACAGATGCATTTGCAAGTTCTACAATGTTTAGAGGAATTGAAACAATTTTAAAAGGGCGTGATCCAAGAGACGCGGGGTTATTAGCTATGAGAATTTGTGGAGTTTGTACAGGTACACACTACCAAAGAAGTATCGAAGCTGTTGAGCATGCTTTTGGTGTAGATATTCCTAAAAATGCAAGATTAGTGAGAAACTTAATTCAAGGTGCATTATATATTCATGATCATGTTGTACACTTTTATCATCTTCATGCTCTTGATTGGGTAGATATTACAAGTGCGCTTAAGGCTGATCCTAAACTAGCTGCACAAGAAGCTTTAAAATGGACAGATACACCGTATGGTGCAGGTGAGGGTGACTTACGAGCTATTCAAGAAAGAGTTGGAAAGTTTGTAAAACAAGGACGACTTGGAATCTTCTCAAATGCTTACTGGGGAAATAAACATTATAAACTCTCTGCTGAACAAAACTTAATTGCAGTTGCTCACTATCTACAAGCGCTTGATATGCAAAGAGATATGTCAAAAATGATGGCGATTTTTGGTGGAAAAATGCCACACCCTCAATCACTTGTTGTTGGTGGAGTTACTTGTGTACAAGATATTAAAAATCCTGCAAGAATCGCTCAGTTTAAATCACTTTTAAACAAAGCAAATAAATTTGTTAAAAATGCATATTTAGTAGATGTTCTTATGGCAGGAACTGTATATGCTGATGAAGCTTTAGACGGAACTGGTGCTGGACTAAAAAGTTATATGAGTTATGGTGACTTTAGACTAAATGACAATGGTTTTTATAATTCAGAATTACTTTTCCCTAAAGGTGTTGTTTTAAATGGTGATTTAAGTAAATTACACCCACTAGATCAAACAAAGATCACTGAAGATGTATCTCATGCATGGTATGAAGGGAAAGATGACAAAGGTCTACACCCATTTGAAGGTGAAACTATTCCAAAATATACTGGATTAGAGAAAAAAGCTGATGGTTACTCTTACTTAAAAACAGAAGAGAAATACTCATGGATTAAGTCACCGTTATATGATGATACAAGAGTAGAAGTAGGCCCACTTGCTAGAATTGCAGTAGGCCTTGCATCTGGTGATGAAAGAATCACAAAATATGCTACAAAATTTTTAGGACAACTAGGAAAAACTTTAGGTTTAGGAAAAGCAGCACCTGCAAGTGTTATTTTCTCTACTGTAGGAAGAACAGCAGCTCGAGCAATTGAAACAGAACTTATGGGTGATGTTATGATGGAATGGGTTGATGAGTTAGCAGCAAATGTTGCAAATGGTGATTTAAGTACATGGACTGAGTTTGATTTTGATACTGTTTCAAAAGATGCAAAAGGTTTTGGTATGGCTGAAGCTCCAAGAGGTGGTCTTGGTCACTGGGTTGTTATCAAAGATGGTAAAATCGAAAACTATCAAGCGGTTGTTCCATCAACATGGAATGCAGCTCCAAGAGACTATAAAGGAAGATTAGGTGCTTATGAATCATCTTTAGTAGGTACAAAAGTAGCTGATCCTGAACAACCATTGGAGATATTACGAACTGTACATTCATTTGATCCATGTATTGCTTGTGCTGTACATATCGTAGATACAAAAGGTAGAGAACTAAGTAGCTTTAAAGTAAACACATCTTGTGCTGTTTAAAAGAAAGGACACATTATGAGTTATAAAAAAATTGAAAGGATGACAGGCGTAGTACGAATCAATCACTGGCTTGTGGCAATCTGTATGGTTGCTGCTGTTGCTACTGGTTTGTATATTGGTCATCCTTATTACCAAAGCTTTATAGCTGACCCAGCTGTAGATAAATATGTGATGGCATGGAATAGATGGGTGCATCTTATTTCTGCTATTATCTTTGATGTAAGTAGTATTGTTGTAGGGTATTTATATCTTTTTTCAAGATTTGAAAAACCATATAAAAAACTTATTCCAAATGGAAAAAACATCAAAGAGTTTTTTGAAGTATTACTAAATCTTCTTACATTTAACAGAAGAAAAAAATTTGATAGTACACATGCAGATAGTTATAATGTTGTATTTTTTACTATTTTTCACTTACTGTTAGGATGGATGCTTTTTACTGGACTACAACTTTATGTACATGGTTTAGCATCAGGTATGAGCTCAATTGGTGAATGGTGGCCAGCTATGTTACACCTTGTGACTGATTGGACATTGGTTGTAACTGGTGGAACAAATATGGATGTACGGTACGCACATCACTTCTCTATGTATTTAATACTTGGATGGGTTATGTTTCATGTGTATTACCAAATTTGGAGAACAATCTACTGGCAAGAGGGTGATATCTCTATTGTAATAGGTGGTTCAAAATATGTAAAAGAGAAAAAAGATACAAAAGAGCAATAGCAATCTTTTTTCCTCAAAAGGCAAGTTTATTGACAACTTGTCTTTTTGATAAAATAGTTTTACTCAGTAAATAAAACGATTGATTGATTTAAATTATTTAAAGGAAATTATTTGAGAACTGCAATAGTAGGAGCTGGAACGGTAATATACCAAGATGAGGGTGTTGGTGTTTATGCTGCTAAATATATAGAAAACAATTATACATTTGATAATGACGATGTAACAATGGTAGATGGTGGAGTTTTAGGATTTCAATTGATGGTATATTATCAAGAGTATGACAAAGTGATTATTTTGGATACTATTACTATGGATGATGAGGTGGGTTCTATTTACAATCTCCCATCTGAAGAGTTGCTTGGGCTTGGAAGTTATAAACAAACTGCACATGAAGTAGAGATTATTGAGATGTTAGAGATCTGTTCACTACTTGAAACAATGGCTGAGGTAAATATTATAGGTATAGTACCAGAAGATATTGAAACTGTTGTTGTTGGACTCACTCAAAAAATGAGAGATAACTTTTTTCATTTAGTTGATGCTGGATTAAAAGAGTTAGATAAAGCAGGTATTAAATACACAAAAAATGAAACAGAAGTAACGCTTGATAGTATTATAGATAGTTATGCAAACCCAACTGCACAAAGATTTGAAGGTGAAAAATAATAGATGGCAATAGTTCAAAAAATACAATACAATAGCAACAACACATACTTTGCAGGATTTTTACAAAATATGATTGATGAATCAGCATTAAATGCAAGTGTAGAACAAAACAAAAATGAGATAGTTTTAATTCTTGATGAAAATGATCAAAAAGGAATAGCTTTATTTAGTGAACTCTCTTCAAAATATCTTCCACATTCACTTTTTTTAGGGGATATTACAACAACAAAAGAGCATATTGAGATACAAAAAACAAAATTCAAATCTGAAAACTATGATATATCTTTATGTGCACGATGTTTAGAAAAAATACAAGACCCTAGTAGTACTGATTATTTAAATGATAGTTTACTCTGTGATCATTATAGTAATACTCCATTTGAAAATCAAAATGATTTGAATATGTTTACTCCAAATTATAGTCAAGGTGCTACACTTTTACTT
>JBATTX010000075.1:0-1830 GCA_049670825.1 Arcobacteraceae bacterium
AACGGGAAGAATTATTGCCCTTGAGCATCATGAGAAATATGATGGAAGTGGATATCCTTTTGGAAAAAAAGGAGACAACATAAGTATTTATGCAAGAATTGTAGCTATTGCAGATGTATTTGATGCATTAAACTCAAGAAGAGTTTATAAAAATGCAATGGATTTAGATACTGTTTTAAAAATAATGACTGAGGGAAAAGGAACACATTTTGATCCTGTTTTGCTTGATCTATTTTTAAATAATATTCATGATTTTATAGAGATTCAAAAACAATTCCCCGATGAATAAAAAACATAAAGATTCAAAACTAAAGAATATACATATTAGTTTTGAATCAAAATGTTTTATTTTTAAGGTTTAATATAAGCAAAACCTTCCATTTGAAGCTTCACTAATTCTGCAACTCCACTTGGTACAATATCTGATTTTGTCACATCATACATATCATCTTCTATATTTACACCTCGTCCTACAATTGTATTGTTACAAACATCAAAAGCAACACCTTGACTTTTTAGGTTATCTATTTTTGCTGTAAAATTATCATCGGCATTAGCAAATTTGAATTTTTTTAACTTTTCTAAAGACTCGGGAACTAAAAGTAAAGATAACCCATTTCCATGTAAAACAACTCTCACTTCCAAATTTTCTGCACCAACTGCATTGATATGGTTTTGGATATTTCCCAAAGCAGCTTTTTGTAGTTTTGGATCATCAAAGTTAATGTGATATACAACTTTTTGCTTTTTATAACCATTTTCACTTTTGGCATTCAAACTTAAAAAAGACAATCCCATCGCTAAAATAATAGCAATTAATTTTTTCATTTTCACTTCCTTACTATTTATTTCAAAATTATACTTATCAAGAATCGATCTATACTGAATCTATAAGATTACTATAGTTAATTTATGACTAATTATGTAGAGTATATAGTATAGAAGTTAAACAATGAATAGTATGTATAAGGATTGAATTACGTGAATCACTAGAGAATCACATAAGATTTGGTGGAGTCGTGGAGGATTGAACTCCAGTCTTGAAACAACTTAGATTAGCGTCTACATGTTTAGATAAAGTTGATCAAATGTCTCTTTATAGTAGCTCAAACTTCCAAGGCTTCTAATAAGATAAGATTCTAAATTTTTCAATTCGTTCAAATCAATTCCGAATCGATAAGCTATCTAGGGGTGAGTCTCCAATTTCTACAATAGATAGCATCATGTAGTGGAAACCTCCAAGGTCTCAAGGCCTAAGCCGAGTCCTTAATTCTTAAGCAGCTTTTGCCACCGCAGGAGCGTAATTTGTATTGTTTGCGTCTAAAAATTTTGAACCTATTAAGGGTAGTTCAAGCCCACATGCAACTAACCCGCACTGCTCCAATCGATACCATGTCGACCCCAGTTTGAATTAGAAGTGGATTATAGCAAAATTTTTGTATAATATCAAATGAAAATTTTAGATATAGACAATCAACACACTTGGCACCCTTATAATTCACTCCCTTCTAAGAGTGAAATCTTACCAGTTCAAAGTACAAATAAGCAAACTATTGTTTTAGAAGATGGTCGTAAGCTTATCGATGCGATGAGTTCTTGGTGGAGTTGTATCCATGGATATAACCACCCTACTCTCATAAATGCATTGGAGAAACAAGCAAATATCATGCCTCATGTGATGTTTGGTGGATTGACACATGAACCAGCTACAACTTTATGTAAAAAGATTGCCGATCTTTCTAAACTACCTAGTGTATTTTTAGCAGATAGTGGAAGTGTTAGCGTTGAAGTTGCACTCAAAACTGCTATTTTGTACAATAAAGCAAAAGG
>JBATTX010000076.1:0-16068 GCA_049670825.1 Arcobacteraceae bacterium
GTTCATCAAGAAAATCAGGTATTAACTCTGTTCAATGGCATATGGGTAGAGATATTCCAGGTGTTCCTAATAAAAGAACTGGTGGTGTTGTAATTGGTTCTATTATTGCTCCAATTTTCTTCAATACAGCAGAAGATTCAGGATGTTTACCAATCCAAGCTCCAGTTGACAATTTAGAAACTGGTGATGTTATTACTGTTAAACCATACGCTGGTCAAATCTTAAAAGATGGTGCAGTAGTTTCTGAATTTAATTTAGCTCCAAATACATTAACTGATGAGATGAGAGCAGGTGGAAGAATTCCATTAATTATCGGTAAAGGTCTTACTGCAAAAGCTAGAGCTGCTTTAGGATTAGAGGCTTCTGATTTATTTGTTACTGCATCTCAACCAGCTGCTTCAACTACTGGATATACTCAAGCACAAAAAATGGTTGGTAGAGCATGTGGTATTGAAGGTGTTAAACCTGGTATGTATGTTGAGCCAATCTGTACAACAGTAGGTTCTCAAGATACAACTGGTCCTATGACAAGAGATGAGATTAAGGAACTTGCAGCATTATCTTTTGGTGCTGATATGGTTATGCAATCATTTTGTCACACAGCTGCTTACCCAAAACCAGCAGATATTAACTTACAACATACATTACCAGAGTTCATTACTTCAAGAAGTGGTGTAACATTAAGACCAGGTGATGGTGTTATTCACTCTTGGTTAAATAGATTATGTTTACCAGATACAGTAGGTACTGGTGGAGATTCTCATACAAGATTCCCAATTGGTATCTCTTTCCCAGCTGGTTCTGGTCTTGTTGCTTTTGCTGGTGTTACAGGTATGATGCCTTTAACAATGCCAGAATCTGTACATGTTAAATTTACAGGTGAGATGCAACCAGGTATTACACTAAGAGATTTAGTTAATGCTATCCCTTACCAAGCTATTCAAGATGGTTTATTAACTGTTGAGAAAAAAGGTAAGAAAAACATTTTTGCTGGTAATGTAATTGAAATTTCTGGTTTACCACAACTTAAAGTTGAGCAAGCATTCGAATTATCAGATGCAGCAGCAGAAAGAAGTGCGGCAGCTTGTTCTGTACAATTAGATAAAGAACCAATCATTGAGTACTTATCTTCAAATATCGCTTTAATTGAAAAAATGATTGAAGAGGGTTACGAAGATGCTAGAACTCTTCAAAGAAGAGCAGACAAAATGAAAGAATGGATTGCTAACCCTGAGTTATTAACTCCAGATGCAGATGCAGAATATTTAGCAACTATTGAAATTAACTTAAATGAGATCACAGAACCATTATTAGCTTGTCCTAATGATCCAGATGATGTTGATACATTAACAAACATTTTAGCTGATCCAAAAAGAATTACAGACAGAATTGACGAAGTATTCGTAGGTTCTTGTATGACTAATATTGGATTATTTAGAGCTTTAGGTGAAGTTCTTAAAGGTGAGGGAGCAGTTCCTACTAAACTATGGATTGCACCACCAACTAAAATGGATGAAAAACAATTAAATGAAGAGGGTTACTACTCGATTTTTGGTGCTGCTGGTGCTAGAATGGAGATTCCAGGTTGTTCTTTATGTATGGGTAACCAAGCAAATGTTGGTCAAGGTGCAGTTGTATTTAGTACATCTACAAGAAACTTTGATAACAGACTTGGAAAAGATTCTCAAGTTTATCTTGGTTCTGCAGAAGTTGCGGCTCTTTCTTCATTATTAGGAAGACTTCCAACGAAAGCTGAGTATTTAGAGATGGTACCTAAAAAAATCACTCCAGAAAAAAGAGATGATATTTACAAATACTTAAACTTCCACAAAGTATCAGCAGAAGAATTAACAGGATTAGTTCACTCTTAAGATACCTAAGCGAAAGCTTTTATAAAAGCCTCATCTTTATGATGGGGCTTTTTTTATTTATGATATAAAATAGAGGAAAAACATGATTAGCAAAAATACAAAAACTTTTATGGTAATTGCATCTTTTATGATGGCATTAACAATCGCAATTGGTGCATTTGGTGCTCATGGATTAAAGATATATCTTGATGATTATGCAACAGAGATTTATCAAAAAGCAGTATCCTACCAGTTTTATAATACGCTTGGATTATTTTTCATCTCTTTTGTATCCTATTTGTTACCAAAATCCTCTAAAATAGTAAAATCATATTATTTTGTACTTTTTGGTACTTTAATTTTCTCATGTTCACTATATATACTTGCGTTAACAAAAATATTTTGGCTAGGGGCTATTACACCAATAGGTGGAACTTCTATGATTATTGGATGGATTTTATGCGGTTATTCTATTTTTAAGGATTTACGAATAGATGC
This sequence comes from Arcobacteraceae bacterium, assembly GCA_049670825.1. Taxonomy (GTDB): domain Bacteria; phylum Campylobacterota; class Campylobacteria; order Campylobacterales; family Arcobacteraceae; genus JAIOSF01. Next base: position 2,349 of record JBATTX010000076.1, read on the forward strand.
TTAAAGTTAATTTGGTATAATTCGTTTATTTTAAGGACACAAGTTGAATAATTATGGTATTGATATTTGGGGTGATGATAATTTTATAATAGATGATGGATTGGTTAAATTAAATTATAAATCAAATCCTGCTTTAATAGATATAGTGAATTCTGTACGAGATGAGGGTAATGCAGGTCCATTAATTTTAAGGTTTCCTCATATAGTACAAAAACAAATTGATAAGTTGTATTCTACATTTAATGAAACAATCAAAAGTTACTCTTATGAATCTGGATTTTCTGCAGTTTTCCCACTCAAAGTAAATCAATTTCCAAATCATATTTTGCCTATGTTAAAAAATAGTTCATCATTAAACTATGGATTGGAAGCTGGTAGTAAAGCTGAATTATTACTTGCAATGTCATATAATAATAAAAATGCTCCAATAACAGTAAATGGTTTTAAAGATAAACAGATGATTGTTTTAGGATTTATTGCAAAAAATCAAGGTCATGATATTACTATTACTATTGAGGGTCTTAACGAACTTAAAACTATTATTGAGGTATATCAAGAGCTTAATTTGCCATGTCCAAATGTTGGACTAAGAGTACGATTACATAGTTCAGGTAGTGGAACTTGGGCAAAAAGTGGAGGAATTAATTCAAAATTTGGATTAAGTTCTATGGAAATTCTTCAGGCTTTTGATATGTTGAAAAAATATGACTTAACAAATGCTTTAAAAATGATTCATTTTCATATTGGATCAGATATGAATAGTATTAATCCTTTGAAAAAAGCATTAAAAGAATCTGGACATATTTATGTAGAGTTAAAAAAGATGGGAGCAGATGGACTTGACTCTATCAATATTGGCGGTGGACTTGCTGTTGAATATTCTCAGTTTAATAGAAATATTCAATATTCTTTAAAAGAGTTTTCAAATGATGTAGTCTTTACTCTTAAAGATATTAGTGAAAAAAATGGTGTTAAACCACCAAATATTTTTACAGAATCTGGAAGATTTATCGCTTCTCCTGGTTCAGTTTTAATTGCTCCTACATTAGAGCTTTTTTCAAGTGAATACAATCAGTCAAATGTACGATTAAAAGAGAAAAATCCACCAATAATTGAAGAGCTTAATTTTTTATGCCATGATATTACAAAAGAAAATGCAAAAGAGTATATGCATGATAGTTTAGAGCATTTAGAGTCTATTTTAACTCTTTTTGATTTAGGGTATGTTGACTTAACTGATAGAAGTAATGCAGAAGTTTTAACAAATCTTATTATAAAAAAAGCTATAAAACTAAAAGATACTCAAAACGATAAAGAATTAAAGATTTTGGATGACAAAATTCAAGAAAAATATCTTTTAAATTTTTCAATTTTTCAATCATTACCTGATTTTTGGGGAATTGAACAAGAGTTTCCAATTATGCCATTAACACATTTAAATAAAAATGCAACAAGAAGTGCTAATATTTGGGATATAACTTGTGATAGTGATGGTGAAATACCATTTGAATCTAATAAACCATTGTACTTACATGATGTAGATTTATCAAAAGAGGAATACTTTTTAGGCTTCTTTTTAGTTGGGGCATATCAAGATACTTTGGGGATGAAACATAATTTATTTAGTTCTCCATCTCAAGTGAATATTTCATTTGGTGAAGATGGAATGAAAATTGAATCGTTCATTAAGTCACAAAGTATTTTGGATATTTTTGATGATTTGGATTATGATACTGATGATATTGTATCTAAGTTATTAAATAGTACAAAAAATGAAGATTTAAAAGATATCTTAGAAGAGTATTTACAAGATAATAGTTATCTTAAAACTACGCAAATAGAGAGGAAAAATTAGCTATGACTTTATGGAGTTTACTCAAAGAAGATTTTGCTTTACCAAAAAAAAATGATCCAGCATTACAGTCACAATTTGAGTTGATTTTTAATTACCCTGGTGTTTGGGCAATCATAAACTATAGAATAGCCAATAATCTTTATAGAAAAGGATTCAAAAGAATCGCACGAGTAATCAGTGGTATTAGTCAGTTTTTGACTAATACTGATATTCATCCAGCAGCACAAATAGGAAGACGTGTCTTTATTGATCATGGCTTTGGTGTTGTAATTGGTGAAACAACAATTGTGGGAAATGATGTACTTATATACCAAGGGGTAACGCTTGGAGGGGTAAGTTTAAGTCAAGGAAAACGTCACCCTACTATTCAAGATAAAACAGTCATAGGAAGTGGAGCTAAAGTTTTAGGGAATATTACAATTGGACAGAACTGTAAAATAGGTGCAAACTCAGTGGTAGTAAAAGATGTACCATGTAGTTCAACTGCAGTTGGAATTCCTGCTAGAATTATCAAAAGAAAAGACAAAGACTGTACAGAGAGTTCTTTGCTTGACCACAATAATTTACCAGATGTTTCCAAAGAGATGTTCTCGTATCTTCTAAAAAGAGTAGCTGTTTTAGAACATGCTTTAAAAGAGTATGATGGTATTGATGTTTCAAGTCAAGATGAAGAATTAGAGTCTATATATGAAAATTTTATAGATGCTATGGATAATAAAGAATAACACTTAGTTTATGGAATTAGTATTTTTAGGAGTTGTTACAGGATTTGTATCAGGTTTTTTTGGAGTAGGGGGAGGTATGATTTTAGTACCTATGCTTTTACTCTATGGTTTTGATATGAAAAGTGCAGTTGCTATATCTATTATGCAGATGGTTTTTAGTTCAACTTATGGAACTTTTTTAAATTACAAAAAAAATAAAACACTTTTAAAAGATGGTATTGTTATAGGTATTGGTGGTTTTTTAGGTGGAAGTCTTAGTGGTTTAATTGTACCAAATGTTGATGAACAGTATTTAAAATATCTTTTTTTAATAATTATTTTTTTAGGTGTTGTTACTATATATATAAGTCCTACAGAACATACTAAAATTGTTAAAAAACACAATAAATTTGTGCTTGCTTTTATTGGATTTATTATAGGTATTATTGCTATGAGTATTGGTGTTGGTGGTTCTGTGATATTAACACCTATACTAGTTGGTTTTATGTATTATAAATTAAAAGATGCAGCATCGTTAGGGCTATTTTTTGTTATATTTAGTTCAGTTGCTGGGTTTGCAAGTTTAAGTACAAGTGGGCATATGCTTTTTAATGAAGGGTTTATTGTTGGTTTATCATCACTATTTGGTGTATTTTTTGGTATTCAAACAAAACAACTAATACATATAAAATCATATAAAAACCTGACTTTGGGGTTGTATATGATTATTATAGTATCTTTATTATTTAAATTATAAGTGTATGTACTTTTTGATTTTTTTCTAAAATAGATATAATAGTATCTATAGAAGTTCGCTTACAGTATAATGCATTGAACTCTAGATTTTTTATATTTTGGAATATCTCATCTTCTGTTAAATAAGCAGTTTCCAAAATTTTAATATCTCCATAGCTATAATGCTCTTTTAAATATTCTATTTCTATATCTGCTATCTCTCTGTCTTCATTTGCTAAAATAAATCTATTTGTTTGTCCATAAGGAACTATCTCTTTACTTTTGTTAACAAACACAGGTTTAAAAAGATTAAAGTTGTTAAGTTTTTTTAAATCTAGATTATATTCAAATAGCTCTAGTTGTTGTAATAAATCGTTGATATAAACTGTTGGAAGTTTTATTTTATCAAAAAATCTATCTTTGTGTGAAAATGAAGTCTCAAATAATGAGTGGCTTGTAAGGTTTTTGATATCATATTTTTTATTTTCCAAAATCATCACGTCACCGCTTATAGCATTTAAAAAATCTAAATCAGTACCAAAGATAAGTTTGTCAGTTTCAAGTGCATGAAGTAGCTCAAAATTATCACAAAGGCTATCTTTTAGCAAAATTACATCTGATAGGTCTTTGTTTTTAAATATATCTAATAAATTAAAAAATATTTTACTTGTTTTGATAAACTTAGATTTGAATTTCAAAAGCTTGTATCTTAGTATATTTGTGATTGCTTTTGAAAAGTTATCTACTTGTATCCATGCAATTTCATTATCTATAATATCATGTTCAAAATCAAGTATAATTGCAAATGCTCCACGCTTGATTGCAATTTTGATCTCTTCATTATTTTTTGCAAAAAAAGCATCACCTTCATTGACTTTTTTAATATTCGTATGTGTTTGGGTTATAAAAGATATTGAAGGGGAGTTAAGTAGTCTCCCCTCAACTATATCAGTTAGTGCTGATATTTGCATAAATTACTTAGCTTACTTTTGTTCCAGCTACTTTTGCAGCTTCTGGTCGTAAAAGATGTAATCCATTTTCATCTTTACACGCTAAAAGCATACCTTCACTTATCATACCCATAAGTTTTGCAGGTTTTAGGTTTGCTACAACACACGCTTGTGTTCCAACTAATGACTCTGCACTATAAAACTCTTTGATACCAGCTAAGATTTGTCTATTGTTTTTTTCACCTACATCAACTTGTAGTTTGAGTAATTTTTTAGATTTTGGTACTTCCTCTGCCTCTACAATTGTTCCAATTTTTAATGTTGTTTCAAAAAATTGATCTATAGTGATAAGATTATCAGGTTCTTCATCTGTTGTAACATCTTTTTTTTCTGATTCTTTTCTTGGCTTCTCTACTACCGCTTCTGTTTTTTGAATTTCAGCAGTTGCAATAAGTTCCTCTTCTATTCTTGGGAAGAGGGCTTCAACTTTAGTAATAGTTGTATCTGCTACGATTCCTTTATTTACGATTAGGTTTTGATATGTAGCTGTATCTATTGTAATCCCTAAAGATCCAGCAATTTTTCCAATCTTTTCTGGCATAACAGAGTCTAACATAATTGAAACTTTTGCCATAATATTTACAATCAATGCAACTAAAGCCATTGCTTCCTCTTCTCTACCATCTTTCATCATTGCCCATGGCTCATAATCACCAATCGCTTTATTTGCAATTGTTAAAATTTTCCATAACTCTTCAAGATATCTATTGATTTGCATATTGTAAATAAGTGGTTCAGCATTTACTAAAATTTCATGAACTTCATCTAACTCTTTTTTGTGGTATTTTTCTACATTTTGGCTTGTCACTTTAAAGTCAAAATATTTTCCACTCATACCGCTAATTCTATTTAATAGGTTTCCTAAATCATTTCCTAAGTCTGAATTGATTCTATCCATTAAAGCTCTTTGAGAAAAGTCACCATCTTGACCAAATGGAACTTCTCTCAGCATAAAGTATCTAAATGCATCAAGACCATACGCATCAGCGATCTCTTTAGGGTTTACTACATTACCTTTAGATTTTGACATCTTTTCACCATCTCTTGTCCACCATCCATGAGCTGCAATGTGATCTGGAAGTGGTAACTCTAAAGACATTAAGAATGCTGGCCAAAAAATAGCATGAAATCTTAAAATATCTTTTCCTACTAGTTGTACTTTTGCAGGCCAATAATGCATATTTTCTTCATCTGCTCCATATCCTAATGCAGTAATATAGTTAAGTAGTGCATCAAGCCAAACATACATAACATGTTTGTCATCATTCATAGATTCAGGAAGTTTAATACCCCAATCAAATGATGTTCTTGATATTGATAAATCATTTAATCCTCCAGATACAAAGTTTACGATCTCTTTTGCTTTTGCTTTTGGTAATATAAATTCTGGATTGTTTTTATATAGTTCAAGTAATTTATCTTCGTAGTTAGAAAGCTTAAAAAAGTAGCTTTCCTCTTTTACTATAGTTGTTGGTCTTCCACAATCAGGACACCCCTCATTGTTGATTAGTTGTGCATCTGTAAAAAATGTTTCGCACCCTACACAATAGTTACCTTCATAGTGACCTTTGTATATATCACCTTTGTCAAACATTTTTTGAAATGCTTTTTGTACACCTGTTTTGTGCTCTTCATCTGTAGTTCTTATAAATTTATCATAAGAAATATCAAAATCATCCCAAAGTTGTTTAAATTTACCACTTACTTCATCTGCATATTCTTTTGGTGTTTTGTTTCGTAATGCTGCACTATCAGCTATTTTTTGACCATGTTCATCAGTACCTGTTAAAAAGAATGTATCGAAACCAACTAATCTACTATAACGAGCTAGCATATCTGCTATTATAGTTGTGTAAGCGTGACCTATGTGTGCTACATCGTTAACATAATAGATGGGTGTTGTTATATATACTTTTTTGCATGAATCTGACATTTTTATTCCTTGAATCTATATTATAATTAAACGCGATTATATCCAAAAAAAGCTGAATACGTTTTTAGATTCATATTGAAATTCATTATCATTTGTATTTTATAAAAAATATAGTATAATCACGAATGAATTATAAAATATTATTAATTGATGACAAATCAAATTTTTCAAATCAGGAACATGATACTCTCGCACTTTTAGAAGATACAAAGTATTATTTCGAACTTGATTTTACTGTTATTGAAAATCTTTTACAAAACGAGGATATCAATATGCTTATAATAAATCCAAGTTGTATTAATCTGGATTTAGTTGATAGATTATTGACGGCAATTTCGATAAATGAATTTGAGTTACCAATAATAATTTTAAGTAACGAAGAAAAGTATATTCGTTATTTTTCTAAATTTATTGTATTTGATTTTATTGATATGGAAAAAAATAGATTGTTATTTTTTAATAAAATTAAATTTTTTAATAGTTTATATAAAAAAGATTTACAACATAAAATCGATATGCAAAAACTACTTTATGTTGATAGTCTTACTCAACTCCCAAATAGAACAAAACTTATAAGTGATATTAGAAATAAGTCAATAGGTATAACTGCTCTTGCCATTATTGATATTAACTCTTTTAAAGAGATTAACGATTTTTTTGGTTATAAAATAGGGGATAGTATTTTACAAGATGTTGTACAGGTTATAGAAACATTTACAAATCGCGTAAAGAATCATGTGATTTTGTATAAATTTGCTGCTGATGTATATTGTTTAGCAAATGTAAGCTTATCTGAATCAGAGTTTGAAAACGTAGTTGTGTATATTTTAGGTGCTATTGAGAGTAAAATATTTGTTATTGGGGAACATGAAATTGATATTCGTGCAACGGCAGGGGTTACATTTTCTATTAAAAATAATAAACTTATCACTGCAAATATTGCACTTCAAGTTGCAAAGAAAAATAACAAAGACTATATAGTATTTTATGAAGAGTTAGATAATTTTACAGAATACCAAAACAATATGTTATGGACAAAAAAACTTAAATATGCTCTTGAAAAAGACAACATAATTGTATATTTTCAACCTCTTGTTAACAATGAAACTATGAATGTAGATAAGTATGAGTGTCTTGTAAGAATGATTGATAACGATAAAGTTATTGCTCCATTTTTCTTTTTGGATGTATCGAAAAAAGCAAATCAATATAGAAATATCACAAAAATAGTAATAGAAAAATCATTTAAAGAGTTTGAAAACTTGCCTTTTGAATTTTCAATTAATGTTTCCTATGAAGATATAGAGGATAAAAATTTTCTGAATTTCATTAAATACAAACTACAAAAATATAATGTAGCAAGTAGAGTAGTTTGGGAAATTTTAGAAGATGTGGGAGTACAGAGCTATGATGTTTTATTTGAGTTTATCAAAGAGGTAAAAGCTTTAGGTTGTAAAGTTGCTATTGATGATTTTGGCAGTGGATATTCTAACTTTGAGCATCTTTTAAAGATGGATGTTGATTATTTAAAAATTGATGCATCATTAATAAAACATGTTGCAACAGATGAAAATAGTTATAAAGTGGTAAAAACAATTATAGATTTTGCTAAAAGCTTACATCTAAAAACAATTGCAGAGTATGTTGAAAATGAAGAGATATTTAATATCACAAAAGATTTGGGTGCTGATTTTTCTCAAGGCTATCACTTTTGTGCACCTATAGCTAAACCTTCGATTGAGAAGTTTTAGCTATAAAATAAGGTTTATTTTTCTAAAAATTTTTGAATCTCATTTGCTATAGTATCTACAGGTTTTTTTGCATCAATAACTAAAAGTTCTATCTGTTTAGTTCCCATAGTATTGATCATATTAATAGCATCAATCATTCTTTTTTGAATCTCTAAAAGGTATTTTGACCCTCTTTTTTCTATACTATCTTGCTCTTTTTGACTGAGTCTAAATTCCAGTTCCTCTTGTGAAAGTTCTAAAATGATAATCTTATCAGGCATTGCACCATTTAATGCCATGATATTTAGTGAAATTGCAATCTCAATGGGAGCAGTTTTAGCATAAGCAATACCACTTAAAAAACCTCTATCGCTAATTAATATATTATCATCTTTGAGTTTTTTAACTACTTCAAAACTATGTTCTGCTCGATCTGCCAAAAACAAAAACATCTCTGCTACTTTTGATTTAGCTTCCCCATTTAAAACCATCTCTCTTAGTTTGATACCTAACTCTGTACCACCTGGTTCTTTAGTAAAAATAGCTTCTGGATATTTCTCTTTTAATAACTCTAGTTGAGTTGATTTTCCAGCAGTATCAATACCTTCTAATAATATATACATATTTTTAATTTCCTTCTTTTATGAGTTCAACCACTTCTCGTGGTACTAGGTGACTAAAGTCACCTTCAAATTTTATGAGTTCTCTTACAATTGAAGAACTTACAAATGCATTCTCTAATGCAGGCATTAAAAAGATTGTATCGATATCTTTATCAAGAGAATGATTTGCATAAGACATTTGAAGTTCATACTCGAAATCTGTGGTAGTTCTTAAACCTCTAATAATAGTTGACACTTTTTCTTTCTTCGCAAAGTCAACTATGAGTGTATCGAATGCTTTAGCTGAAACGCCATCTATATCTTTAATCGCCTCTTGTATTATCTTTAATCGAGTATTTATATTAAACATTGGTTGTTTTGCAGCTGATGTAGCAACTGCAAGTATCACTTCATCGTACACTTTTAATGCTCTTTTTAATATATCAATGTGACCATTTGTAATGGGATCAAAAGTACCGCTGTAGATTGCTTTGTTGTGATTACTCATCTTATTTTCCTTCCCATCTTTTATATAAATCATGTTCAATATTTAAAAGATCAAACCATTTTCCAATGATAAAATCTTCCATATCTTCTAATGTTTGTTGCTCACTATAGTATCCAAGTATTGGTGGGGCTATGCTGACATTGAGTGCAGATAGCTTTGCCATATTTTCTAATTGGATAGAGTTAAAAGGCATCTCCCTTGGTGCAATAACAACATTGCGTCTCTCTTTAAGCATAACACTAAAAACTCTGGTAATCAACGTATCGGAGATACCTACACTACATTTAGCTAGCGTATTCATGCTACATGGAACAATTATATATCCATCTGTTTTAAATGAACCAGAAGAGACACATGCACCTAGATTAGAATCATCTAAATATGTGATATTTTCCAATAAAGCATATTTTTTATTCTCTTCAAGTTGTAATGCTTTCTTTGCAGCATTAGAAATAATTGCAAAAACTTCTATATCTTTTGGAATAAGACTTAAAAGTTTAAAGCCAATTTTTGTTCCTGAAGCGCCAGTTATTCCTACGATTATTTTCAAATTTAACACCTTTCTTTTTAAGATATTTATTTTATCAAAAATACACTTTTGTTCTAATTTTAATTTAATATGTACCAATTCTTAATATTAGATTAAGATAATTTACTGTAACATTCTGTATAACAATTAAATTTAAAATAATAAATATTGTATTATAATTATATTTAAATTTATACAAAATATATATCAAGGTAATTAAATGAAAAAAGTAGCAAGTTTTATCAGAGTGAATCGAAATAATAGTGAATATACAGATGCCCAAGCAATTGGAATTGCAAATTATTTAAAAGCAAATAATCTTCAATTGGATAAAAATATTGAGGTTGAAGTAAATGTTCCAAATGAAGAAGAAAATATATTTAAGATTTTAGAAACTTGCAAAAATGGATGTACAGTGGTTGTATACAATATAAATGTATTTGGTAGAACTACTGCCTTAATTTTGAGTAATATAAAATTTTTACTTTCTCATGGAGTACGAATAATAAGTGTCAAACAAAATTTAGATTTCGTGAGTAATGATGATATGCTTACAAAAATGATTTTGGGTGTTATTAAAATGACAATTGATTTAGAAAAAGATCTTATGAGTTTACGAACAAAAGAAGCTTTAACAGCAAAAAAATTAGATGGTATCAGTTTGGGAAAACCAAAAGGTACAATTCAAAAATCAAAATTTGATTTACAAAGAGACAAAATTGAAGAGTTATTAGCTGTTGGATTAAGTGTAAGAAAAATTGCGAAAGTACTTGGATATAACAATCACATTGGACTAAATAACTATGTGAAAAAAAGAAATATTAGAGAAGATATTGTTACTCATACTGAACATACAGCCTTAGCAAGTTAAAATTTTAATTTTTTATTGGGGTAAATAGAAAATTAAAGATATTATTAAAGAAAAATAGGTTATAAATCCATTAAATTTAATTATAGGAAAATATAATATGTCATTAATGATAACAGACGAATGTATTGCATGTGATGCATGTAGAGAAGAATGTCCAAACGAGGCGATCGAAGAAGGTGATCCAATATATATTATAGATTCAGATATGTGTACAGAGTGTGTTGGTAGTTTTGATGAACCACAATGTATAGAAGTTTGTCCTGTTGATTGTATTATTTTAGATCCTGATAACCAAGAAACTATGGAAGAGTTACAGTTCAAATTTGACCAACTAGAAAAAGAAGACTAAAATGGCAAAAATTACAACCATCATTGATATTGGTTCAAACTCTATGAGGATGGTTGTTTTTAAAAAAACAAGCCGATTTGCTTTTCATTTAATTAATGAATCGAAGTCCAAAGTAAAAATATCTGAAGGCTGTTATGAAAATAATGGTAATCTTCAACCTCTCCCAATGCAAAGAGCTTTCGATGCATTACAATCATTTTTAGAAATTGCAAAAAATTTAAAATCACGAAAAATATTTTGTGTCGCTACATCTGCTTTGCGAGATGCTCCAAATAAAAAAGAATTTTTAGACCGAGTATCAAAAGAGTTAAAGTTAAATATTAAAGTAATTGACGGTGAAAAAGAAGCTTATTATGGTGGACTTGCAGCGGTAAATTTACTTAAAAGTGATGATTTTACAACAGTTGATATTGGTGGTGGAAGTACTGAGTTTGCTTTTGTTCAAAATGGAGTGATTACTAAAACTGTATCTTTAGATATTGGAACGGTTCGTATAAAAGAATTATTTTTAAATAAAAATGATATAGAGGGTGCTAAGAATTTTATTATCTCTCAATTAAAATCTATAGAAGAAAAGCTTCCAACTATTGTTGGACTTGGTGGAAGTGCAAGAGCATTAAGTAGAATTATCATTAAAAAAGAGAATTACCCTTTAGATAGTTTACATGGTTTTTCATATGATGCAAAAGCAAATATTCCATTTTTTAAAAGCATTATTGAGGCAAAGTCAAATAAAGAGTTAAAAAAACTTGGTGTTCAAAAAGATAGATATGACACAATTGCAAGTGGTACGATTATTTTTAAAATGATTGTAAAACATTTCGAAGTAAAAAAAGTGATTACAAGTGCTGTAGGTGTACGAGAAGGTGTTTATCTTTCTGATTTGTTACGAACTTCTAACTATAAATTTCCAGCCAATTTTAATGTAAGTATTCGAAGTTTACTAGATAGATTTGTTGATGATGAATCTATGAGTGGATATTTGGGAAATAATGCTAGAAATATATTTGATGTATTAAAACCTTTGCATAAATTAGATGAAAAATATCGATCAATTTTAGTGATTGCTTCGAAACTTGAGCAAATAGGTATTTCATTGGATTTTGATAAAAATGAAGATCATGCTTTTTGGTATATCTTAAATGGTTTAAGTTATGGATTTACACATCAAGATAAAATACTGATTGCAACAATTGCAAAGTTCACAAAAAAATCTTTACCAAAACAAAAAGATATTGAAGAGTTTAAAAGTTTATTGCCTGATTTAGAAATAGTTAGATGGTTAAATTATATGATGACTTTAAATTTATCATTAAACTGTGAATATACTAAAACAAAATATAACTATGACTTACAAGATAATATACTATCTATCAAATCAGAAGCTACACAATACTTAGTGAAAAATGCTTTAGAAAATATCAAGGCTCCTATGAATTTAATCTTGGATTATAATTAGTGTCTGAAAATCTAAACGCGAATAAAATATACAAAATTTGCATTGTTAAACTTTCTGCTATGGGTGATATTATCCATGCTATGGTAGCCCTTCAGTTTATTAAAAAAAAATTTCCAAACTCAATTATTGATTGGGTAGTTGAAGATGGATTTAAATCTGTTTTAGAAAATAATTCACATATTCATAAAATTTTGCCTGTAAATTTAAAAAATCTTAAAAAGAATAAACTTGAAATATTTAACCAAATTAAACTTTTAAAAAAATATTCTCAAAATAATTATGACATTATTATTGATGCTCAAGGATTATTAAAATCGGCAATTGTTTCAAAAATGTTAAAAAATAATCAGATTAAAAGTAAAATTATAGGATTTGATAAAAATTCTACTAGAGAAGGAATTGCTAGTTTTTTTTATGATGATAAAATAGAAATACCGTATGAAAAAAATGTAATAGATAGAAATATTGAAGTTATATGTAAATCTCTTGATATTGATGTAACACAAAAAGATATTTTAGAAAAAGAAAAATTTCTCTTTTCAAAAAAATCCTCAGTGCTCCAAGATAAAAATATTGTTTTTGTTGTTGGTGCTTCTAAAGAGAACAAAATTTATCCAAAAGAACAATTTTTAGCATTAACGCAAATTTTATGTGAAAATATTCTTGTGGTGTGGGGAAATGACTCTGAATTTGAAACTGCTCAATGGTTAAGTAGTCAATCAAATTTTATCAAAACTGCACCAAAAGGTAATCTTGACGATTTGAAAAATGTTATCTCTAATGCTAAATTAGTAATTGGAGGAGATACTGGACCTACTCATATGGCTTGGGCTTTAAATATTCCATCAATTACTATTTTTGGAAATACTCCAGAATATCGAAATACTTATATCACCGATATTAATAAAGTAATCAAATCAAATTCTAAAGTAAATCCGTTAAAATTAGACAAAGAGGATTTCACAATCCAATCAATAAAAGCTACAGATATTTCTTCTTTAGCACAAGGTTTACTATATGGTTGATTATATATTATTTTTAATGTATAAGATTTTTAAATTCATTGTTTTATTACTTCCCAAATTTTTCGTTAAGTTTTTTTTAGATGGTTTATCTTTTGTTATCTATTTTATAAATAAAGAACATCGCCGTTATGCAAAAACAAATTTAGATTTTGTCTATAAGGACACTATTTCAGATGAGAGAAAAACTGAGATTATAAAAAACTGTTATAAAAATCTTGTTTATAACTTATACGAATTTATTGAAAATCAAACTTTAGATTTATCAGGATTTGAAGCTAAAATTACAGTAGAAAATGAACACTATATTTTAGATGCACTTAAAAATAAAAGAAAAATCATTCTGATTACAGCTCATTATGGAAACTGGGAATACGGAAGTAGTTATATTCCTTTAAAATATGCTCCTACGA
>JBATTX010000077.1:0-25550 GCA_049670825.1 Arcobacteraceae bacterium
ATTCTTTTACAAAAGAAAAGTGAATATCTTCATCATCGTACATCACAAATTATGAATGCACAAGAGAGTATTATTGTTATTTCAAATCAACAAGATGGGGTCATTGATGTAAATCAAATGTTCTTTACCTTAACAGGTTTTAATGATTTAGATGCTTTTAAAAAAGAGCATTTTTGTGTTTGTGAGCTTTTTATTAATAAGAAAGGGTATTTAAATAGCGGTAAAGAGACTTATTGGGGTGAAATAGTTTTATCCGATCCAAATAGTTTGCATAAAGCTATCATTAAAAATTCTAAGGGTGACGAAGAGATATTCTCAGTAGTAGCAAAACCAATTGTGTTGGATGATAAAGAGTATTTACTTTCTACTTTTTCAAATATCACAGAACTTGAAACAATGAGAGTGCAAGCAGAAGTGGCAGAAAAATCAAAAAGTGAATTTTTGGCAAATATGAGTCATGAGATACGAACACCAATGAATGGTATATCAGGTTTTTTACAACTATTAGAAAAAACAGAATTGACTAAACAGCAAGAAAAGTATTTAGATATTACCCAGTCTTCTGTAAAAACACTTTTAAAAATCATTAATGATATTTTGGATTTTTCAAAGATTGATAGTGGAAAAATGGATTTAGAACTCATTGAAATCAATCCTTTTGTAGAACTTGAAAAAGCTTTTATCCCTTTTCTTCCAGATGCTAGAGAAAAAAATATATCGTATCAGATTCATCTTGATCCAAATTTAGATGAGTGTATACTTTTAGATGAATTACATATACGTCAAGTGATGCAAAATCTTATAAATAATGCTATTAAATTTACTCCAGAAAATGGAACAGTTGTAGCAGGAGTTTCAGTAATATCTAAAAATGAAACATATGACATAATTAGATTTTCTGTAAAAGATAGTGGAATAGGGATTGAAAAAGAAAATCAAGAAAAAATTATGTCAGCATTTTCGCAAGCAGATAATTCTACAACAAGAAAATTTGGTGGAACAGGATTAGGGCTTAGTATTAGTGCTTCTTTAGTCGAACTAATGGGTGGAAAGTTAGAAGTACAAAGTGAGATTAATAAAGGTAGTATTTTTTATTTTGATTTAAACGTAAAAAAATGTTCAATTACGGAAACAATTTCAGCGCATTTAAATGGAAAAAATTTGTGTTTAGTTGATAATCATAAAGAAGAGATTATAAATATAAAACACCAATTAGATCACTTTAAAATTGCATTTGATATTGTAAGTATCGATAATATTGAAACATTTTTTAAAGAGAAAAATGAATGTCATCTATTAATTACAACTGATGTTGAGGTAGCAAAGAAATATAGTGAAATAGTTGAAGTGATACTGATAAGCCAATTAAATAATTTAGATAATTACAATAATAATTTAGAAGTAATCAATCTATATCCAGACTGTCCTTCTCAGTTGTATAATAAACTGTTAAATAAAGATTTTATTTTAAGAGATACTTTCGCACATGACTATGAACAAAAAATTAAATTAAATATTTTAATTGCAGAAGATTATGATATAAATCAAATTTTAATAGAAGAGCATTTAAGAAGATATCAAGATATCACATTTCAATTTGCAAATAATGGACAAGAGGTATTAGATATCCTTGCTTTAAATAAAGATTTTGATTTGATTTTTATGGATATAAATATGCCAGTATTAGATGGGATAGAAGCAACGAAAACAATTCGCAGTCTAGGCATGAAAATTCCTATTGTTGCACTTACTGCAAATGCATTAAGTGGAGATAAAGAGAGGTTTTTAGCTCAGGGAATGGATGATTATATTTCAAAACCAATCAAATTTCAGGAATTAGAAAGAGTATTAAAAATTTATAATACTAGGCCAGATACAGAATCTTTGTACACAAATATTTATAATCTCAGTGCAGATGATATCATAAATGCAATTACAAAAACAGAACAAAATACTGGATTTTCACAACAAATTATTATGAAATTACTTAATAGTTATATTACAAATAGTGATGTTTTGCTTTCATTATTACAAGAGGGAATTACTCAAAAAGATTTTGAAAAAATAGAACGAGCATTGCATAATTTAAAAAGTTCTTCTTTAACACTACGTTTTGAAACAATTGGACAAATTGCTTCAGACAGTGAGCGTAAAGCAAAACTAAAATTAGATGAAAACTATGAATTAATTTTGTACGATTTTAAAAATCATTTTGATACTTTAAAGGAGTATGTAAATAATTCTTATTCTATCTAACTTTACGTGAGTGAGATAGAAAACAAATTGTAAATAGAAAAACCTGTCGTATTACTGGGTGTAAAGTGATTTAATTAAATACAACTTGATTATTTAAAGTTAAAGACTATTTATTACGAAATACTAATACTCTTTAGTTAAAATCTATTTTAGTAGCAATTATAATCAAGGAATAATATGATGACATACGAAGAGTGGTTTGTTCAACAGGGAAATCTACATGCAAATGTAATGAAGAAGCTAGAGGATAAAACAGAAGATGAAGTAATAGAGTATTTTAAATTTGAAAATATGGTCAAAAATGAACCTGATTTTTGTCCCTTATATAAAGATAATAAAAAATGTCATGATATGGAAGATTTAAATTGTTATTTGTGTGCCTGTCCGAATTTTAGATTTAAAATGGATGGATTTGAAAAACAAGATGGAAAAACACTCTATTCTGTTTGTAATATCAAATCAGTAGATGGTGGACAATATATTGGAGAAGATTATATACATCAGAATTGTGCTGGCTGTACTGTACCACATAGTGCCAAATATATTAAAAAAAATTTTAATCGAAATTGGTTTGAAGTGATGAAGGATGTGAGATCTTAATCTCAATGTACATCTAATCATAGAAAACAAACTCACAAAATTATAATACAAAAATAAACAAATGATATATTTTTTAAAGTGGTTTTTACAATAAACTCTATTGATTTAGTATTAATTCAATTTATATTTTAGTGATAGTTTAATATAATAAGTTATAACTAATAGGATTCAATATGTTTGATAAAGTGAAAGAGGTTTTTAATAAAAGAATCTTTGATATAAAAGTGTTTAGTGTTGTATTACTTGTTGTTGTTATAGTTTTTTTAATCTCAGATAATCTTACACAAAACAAAACAAAATTGATATTAGATGAAAAATATAAATTATATTCTGAAAAATTAATATATGATATACGGAATTTAATAGACAATAAAAAAGAGATGACTCTTACTATTGCTTTATCTTTAGCTCAAGAATCAAATATTAAAAAAGCGTTAGTTCAAAACAATGCAAATCTTATTGACCTAAAATTATTCTCAAAAAAATTATCAGAACAAACAAGTTTTAAAAATGTTTGGTTTCATATTGTCGATAAAAATGGGAAAGCTTTTTATCGAAGTTGGATTGATAAACGAGGTGATTCTGTAGTTGATGTAAGAATTGATATGAAAAAGATGTTACAAAAGCCACAAATAATGAGTACAATTAGTGTAGGAAAGTTCGATATGACTTTTAAATCGATGGTTCCTATTTATAGTGAAGATCAATTTGTAGGTGTATTTGAAATCATTACACATTTTAACTCGATAGTAAAAAATTTAGAACAAAACAATGTAGGTGCCGTTGCATTAGTTGATAAAAAATATAAGCAGCAATTGAAGAAAGCGTTTACAAAAACTTTTTTAGATGACTACTATATCGCAAATTTAGATGCAAATGTAGAGCTACTGAGTTATATAAAAAGAAATGGTGTTGAAAACTTTTTTAACAATCAATCAAATTATCTTCTTGACACAGAGTTTGGAAAGCTTATTATTTTTTATAATATTCTTGATATCAATAACAAACCTATGGCAACTATTATTGCATTTAAAGATATTGCAAGTATAAATACTGATGATATTGAAGCTCTTAAAACAAATATTATTTTTTATACAGTACTTTTAGTAATAGTATTTGTTTTATATGGTTATTATTTAGTTATCAAACAGTATTCACGGAAATTAAATGATAAAGTTGATGATAGAACAAAAGAGCTAAACAATGAAAAAAGCTATATACAAACTATTTTAGATACAAACCCAAGTATTATTTTAGTAATGAAAGAGCTGGAACTTTTACGTGCAAATAAAAGCTTTTTCGATTTTTTTGGGTATCACACCATTGATGAATTTACAGAAGATAATGTATCTATTTGTAAATTTTTTATTGCACTCAATGATTTAGATTTAACAAAACATAAAGTTATTAATGGAAAAATTTGGTCTTTGTATCTTATTGATAATGACACCAAAGATAATGTTATTAAACTGCAATACAATAATGAGATATATTATTTTACAATTAGCGCTTTAAAAATGCATAATGATGAAGTTTTAATTACTATGCAAAATATTACAGAGCTTAAAAATAAAGAACAACTTTTGTATCAGCAATCAAAAATGGCATCGCTTGGTGAAATGATAGGAAATATTGCACATCAATGGAGACAACCTTTATCTATTATCTCTACAGGGGCTACTGGTATGCTTGCAAAAAAAGAGTTTAGCATATTGACTGATGATGATCTTATAAGTACTTGTGAGTCAATCAATACAAATGCGCAATACCTTTCAAAAACGATAGATGATTTTAAAAATTTTATTCAAGGTGATTCCAAACCTATTCGGTTTGATTTAAAAAATGATATTAATGAATTTGTTACTATTGTTGATTCTAGTATTAAAAAATATCAGATAAATGTTATTTTAAATCTTATGGAAGATACCAAAATACAAGGGTATCCAAATGAGCTTATTCAGTGTTTTATCAATATTTTTAATAATTCAAAAGATGCATTAGTAGAAAATTCTGATCCTGAAGAGCGATATGTTTTTATTTCTCAGGTGATTCAAAACAATCATATTATTATTGAATTTAAAGATAATGCCAATGGAATTCCTGAGGATATTATAAATAACATATTTGAACCTTATTTTACAACAAAACATAAATCGCAAGGAACGGGTTTAGGTCTTCATATGACATATAATCTTATAGTAAATGCAATGAAAGGTGATATAACTGCAACAAATGTTGAATATGAATTTAACGGAAAAGTATTTAGAGGGGCATGCTTTAGAATAACAATACCAATAACATAGATAGGTTTATCTATGTTATTGTTAAGAGAATAGCTTAATAATCAAAAGCTATTTTATATTTTGGATCATCCTCTTCGTAAGTACAAAATTGACCTGCATTTTTCATAATCGATTTACACTCACTGCTTAAATGTCTAATTTTAATAGTTTTTTCAGCTTCTAAATATTTTTTTGTAATTGCATCAACTGCTTCAACACCACTAATATCCATCACTCTTGCATTTTTAAAATCAAGTACAACATTTTGTGGATCGTTGTCTATATCAAATTGCTCATTAAATGATGTCACACTTCCAAAAAATAATGGTCCATCAAAATCATACACTTTTGTTTTATCTTCTTCAATGTGAGTTTTTGCAGTAACTCGAGCGTGTTTCCATGCAAATACTAAAGCAGAGATAATAACACCAGATATCACAGCAACTGCCAAATCTTCAACAATAGTAATTCCTGTAACAGTTACCAAAACAAAAGCATCACTTTTTGGCATTTTACTGATTCTTGCAAAACTACTCCACTCAAATGTTCCAATTGAAACCATAAACATAATACCAACTAAAATAGCAACTGGAATAATATTTAAAATATCAGTTAAAGTTGCAATTAAAACCATCAGCATCACAGCAGCAGTAATTCCTGATAGTCTTCCCCATCCACCTGAGGTGTAGTTAATGATAGATTGTCCAATCATTGCACATCCTGGCATTGCCCCAAAAAAACCACAAGCGATATTTCCTGTACCTTGAGCTATACACTCTTGATTTGCACTTCCTCTTGTTCCGCTAATTTCATCTAAAACAGATAGTGTAAGAAGTGACTCAATAACTCCAACAAGCGCTACAATTACAGCATAAGGTAATACCATAATAATTGAATCTAAACTAAGAAGTGTAGTAGGAACTGAAAAAGTTGGCAAAAGTCCTTTGAAGTCTGTAAGGTTTGCTAAATCACCCACAAGTTTTGTTTCTGCACCTGTGAAATAAACTGCAATTGTAAATACAATAATCGAGATAAGACCAGCAGGAACTGCTTTTGTAAATTTTGGTAAGAAATACATTGTTGCCATTGTTCCTAAGATAATACCATACATAAGCATACCAGCACCATCTAAGAATTTAAATTGGCTTGACGCAATTACAACAGCAAGTCCATTTACAAATCCATGTAGAGCAGGCTGTGGAACTAAACGAATAAATTTACCCATCTTAAAAGCACCAATAGTTATTTGAATTAACCCAGCAACAATGGCCGTAAGAGTGATAAGTTGTAATATTCCGAATGATACTTCTTGAGGTGATAAACCTTGAGCTTCAAGCATTGTTCTAGCTGTAATAGTAAGTCCTACAAGAACAATGGCAACAGCCCCAGTAGCTCCGCTAATCATCCCTGGCTTTCCACCCATAAACGCGGTAATAAGACCTAATATAACTGCTGCATAAAGTCCTACAATTGGACTAACTTGAGCAATAAATGAAAATGCAATAGCTTCAGGAACTAAAGCAACAGCGACGACTAGTCCTGAAAGAATATCATTCTTTGCACTTGAACCTATAAGTGTTTCTTTGAAATTTAACATGTGTTTCCTAGTGATAATATATTCGCGATTTTATCCTAAACTTAATTAAAAGGTAGAAAACACATTAGTAATGGTTATAATTATTTTAATTACTCAGTTGTTTTAATATAACTATATTCTTGAAGTTTCGTCAAAGGTCTAACTCTTTGAAGGAATATTTTTTGATCTTCATATATTTCATTAAAAAGTTTATTTTCTTTTGCATAGGATTTAAAAAGAAACTCTTTGGCTTGATAAAGTTTTTCTATAATCTCTTTGGAAAATGATTTTACTTCAATGTTTGGATATTCTGTTTGAATTTTTTCCCATGCTTTTGAAGAAGAATTGAAGTTTTCATAATACACATCATAAGCCGCAGTTTTCATTGCAATTTTTAAAATTGCTTTGTAACTTTGAGGGAGTTTTTCAAATGCTTTTTTATTAATTAAAAATTGCATTTGGTATGCTGGTTTATCCCAAGAAGTATAATAATAAGGTGCTATTTTATGGTATCCTAATTGTATATCCATACTAGGAGATGTTCCATTGATAACATCAATATTTCCCTTTTCATATTCCTCTTTTATTTGGCTGCTTGGAATATTTTTAGCAATGATTCCATAAACAGAAAGTATCTCTTTTTGGATACCTTGTGTGTTTATTTGAAGATTTTTCAATTGAGAAATATCTTTTATCTCTTCTCTTGACCAACCTCCCATTAGCGATCCTAAATTTCCACCTGGATAGCTTAATATATTAAGTTTATCATATACTTTAGACATATATTTTTGTCCATTTCCATAATAAAACCAAGTATATTGTTCAGTTGTTGTCATACCAAAGGGAACTCCCGTAAACCAAATAGTATTTAAGTCAATATTTTTCCAATTTTCTGAGGAACTATGTGCCATTTGATATGTATTTTCTTGAACCATTGTCAAGAGATTTTGTTTGTGACTTAGTTTTTCTTCTCCATCAATTTTAATAAGAAATCTTCCATTACTCATCTCTTTAACCATTTCAGCCATTTTATATGATGGAGAAGAGATTGGAGCTAAAGTACTTGGCCAGTTCATTGCCAAACTCCATTGTACACTTATATTTGCAAAAAGTGTGGTTGAAGATAATAAACTCAGAAAAAATAAAGAAGTTCGCATAAATAGATAACCTTTCAAAGTATAATTTTTATAATATGACTCTATTCTACTTTATAATTTGTTTTGTTCTGTTTAAACTTCATATAGGGAGTTTCTATTTTATGTGTAGCTTTGTATTTTGAAAAATCTTCTTTTGCTGTTATTTGCTCTACAATTTTTTCCATTGAGACTAAATTTTCAATATTAAGTTCTTCTTGTAATGTAGCGTGTTGTTGTATTAAAGTATCAAATGCAAAATTATACTCAAACCCTAATGCACCTTTATTGTTAAGAATCTTTTTAATAAATATCCAGTTTGAAAATATTGTATTCCAAGCTCGAATTTGATCTGCTGTGACACACAATGATGCAACGATAGATCGCCACTTATAAAGTCCAAAGTATGCTTGGTGATTTGTCCATAACTCATTGATCCACCAGTCTTCAAAAGCAGGTAATCCTTTAAATGGTGGTAAGTTATGCTCTTGGATATTTTCTTCGATATTTGAAATTAAAACACTAAGGTGTAAAGCTACTATAGGAACATGTAGGTTTAGCATTCCTAGTTTATCTACACTTTCAAGATTTATATCTTTTTGTAATTCTTGCCAATCTTTTTTAATCTCTTGTAGTTGATCGTAGAGTTCAGAATGTATTCTTAAATTAAGATTTATAGTAGTCTCAGCAATTGCAAATATATCCTCATCTTCTATGTCTAAATCAGTAGGTAACTCATCAACAATCATCATAGCTTCGAGTTTTTGATCATTTGTCATCGTTTTATCACGTTTAAGTCTTATTTTTTGGTACTTGTAGTAGTTTCTTCGAATAATAGCTTCTTTAAGCTGTTGCTCTTTTTCAAGTTCCATCAAGTCACGTTTTTGTAACTCTTTTAAAATAAGTTCATTCTTTGCAAGAGCATCTTGAGATTTTTCAAGACCCATCTCTGTAGAAGCATAAGCCATTGCTGATAATTTATTACTACCCTCTTCATGGTCTTTCAGCTGTTGTTTTAAGATTTTGATTCTATTCTGATTTTGTTTGATTAAATCTTGTACTGCAATAAGCGCGTTCATCTTAAATCTCTTTTCATTTCAAATTATAATTTTCTAATTAATTATATAACAAAATTATTAAATATTCTCTTTATTATGATTTAATCAAAAATAACTATGAAATAACATTTAAGTGCTACAAATAATGCATATATTTCTTTATAATAAAATACAAAATTAGACATAAAATATTATTTTTTATAATACAACGTATAATTTTTAAAAAAATAATTTTTTTATTTACACAATAGTTTTCTTTAAGTAATCTAAGGGTAAAATTTTATCAATAATTTTTAAATAAAGTCTTAAAAAGGTATATAAATGTTCGGTATGGCGTCACAAAAAGATTTAGAAGTAATGGATGAATTTTTTGAAGAATTTTTAGAGTTTGTAATGAATAAAAGAAACCAATTTAATTTCTCAAAACAATCTTCAAACAATAATGTAAATAAAATTCTAGAAAAATGGACACAAAAGTCTGCAGAGTTAGATACTCGAATGAAAAATGATATGAGAGTGATGGGTGAGATTGTTTTAACTACAGATAAAATAGAACAAGGTATTTTTAAGTGTCGAATTAACTCAGATACAGAGAATCCAATGTTAATGACTTTGAAAATAAATATGAATAAGATGTTAGACGTTACACAATCTACGATGGATGAACTTTCTCGAATTTTAAATTTATATTCAAATAATGATTTTAGAGAAAAACTTGTTATTAGTGAACATATGAAAGAAGATATGCTTGATGTTATGAAAAGTGTTAATAAATTGGGTGAAGCATTATCTCTAGGTGCAAAAGAAAATCTTACTAACGGTGAGCATTTAGAAGCGAGTGCAGCTACGATGACTGATTCTGTAAATAATTTAGCTGATAAAGCGAATCAGCAAGCAGCATCACTAGAGCAAACGGCAGCTGCAGTTGAAGAGATTACAAGTATTACAAGAAACAATGCAAACAACGCAGCACAAATGTCACAATTAGGGCAAAAAGTTCAAAGTGAAGTATCTGCAGGGATGGAGTTAGCAAATAAAACATCACGTTCAATGGATAGTATAAATGAACAAGTAAGTTCAATTAATAATGCAATAGAGATTATTGACCAAATTGCTTTCCAAACAAATATTTTAAGTTTAAATGCAGCAGTTGAAGCTGCTACTGCTGGCGAAGCTGGAAAAGGTTTTGCTGTAGTTGCACAAGAGGTAAGAAACCTTGCCTCAAGATCAGCTCAAGCTGCAAATGAGATTAAAAATTTAGTTCAAAGTGCTACTTTAAAAGCAAATGAGGGTAAACAAGTAAGTGATGAGATGATAGAAGGGTATAAAGAGCTTAATATTAATACTAATGAAACTATAAGTCTTATTGAAAATGTAAGTGCCGCTTCAAAAGAACAAATGACTGGAATTGAACAAATTAATGATGCAGTAAGTATGCTTGATAAAGTTACCCAAGAAAATGCAAATGAAGCCAATAGTGTAGCTCAAATTGCAAATGATGTAAGTAAATTAGCCAATGATCTTGTAGCAGACGCTAGTAGCAAAAAATTTAATTAATTTTAAAAGGGAATAGATGTCAAAAGAAACAAAACTAGAAGAACATGCTTTTTTAGTAAGTGAAACAGATGCAAAAGGTATTATTAAATTTGCGAATGATGATTTTTGTAGAATAGCAGGATATACTCTTTCTGAGTTATTGGGACAACCACATAATATGGTACGACATAAAGATATGCCAAAAGCAGCATTTAAATCACTTTGGGACACAGTTCAAAGTGGAAATATCTGGACAGGATATGTTAAAAATGCAACAAAAGATGGTGGATATTATTGGGTGTTTGCTACAGTATTTCCATTTGAATCATGTGATGGAAGTAAAGGTTATTTATCTTGTCGAAGAAAACCAAGTCAAGAAGAGATAAATGAGCATGAAGCTCTTTATAAAGAGTGGAAAAAAGCTGAGTAGTTTCAGCTTTTTTTTTAACTATTAATAACTATTTTATTTTTTTCTTTTGCTGTAAATAATGCCTCAGATGCTGAAGTAATCATCTCTTCTAACGTGTTTTCAAAATTAATACTTGCTCCTATGGCAATGGTTAAATTTAAATCAATATCACATAACTGGAATTTTGTTTTTGCTATAACCTCTTGAATCTCTTGAAAGGTTTGATGAACTTCTGCATAAGGTCTATTCTTAAATAAAATACAAAACTCATCTGCACCCATTCTTGCTATAAGTGAATCTTTATTGATATATTCAAGTAAAATATTTCCAATAGCCTTAATAGCAGCATCTCCCACATCATGTCCGTATGAATCATTTATAACTTTAAATTTATTAATATCAAGTACGATGGCTGCTAAGAGCTCTTTTTTACTTTTTGCTCTTTGGTATAGTTCTTCTCCTGCATCAAAAAGGTAATTTCTATTAAATAAGCCTGTCAAATAATCTTTTTTTGCCTTATCTTGTGTGTCTTGAAACAGTTCTATTACTTCTAAATTGTTATTTACTCTTCCAAAAAATTCTTCATCACTAAAATCTTTATATAAAAAGTCATTTGCTCCATATTTTAAAAAACTTGCTACAATCTCTTTTTCACTTGTTCCTGAAAGTGCTATAAGTGCTACTTCATCTTTTTTGTATGATTTTCTGAGTTCTTTAGTAAATTCTAATCCATTCATCTCTGGCATCATATAATCTACTAATATAAGTTTTATATTTGGTCTTTGCTTTATCGTTTCTAAAGCTTCTTTTGCAGAATAGTTAACTATTGCTTTGAGATTATATTTTGTACATAATCCTTGCATTTTGGCTGCAAATGTTTTTGAATCATCAATTACAAGTATCTCAATATCTTTATTTAATAAAAATCTATTTACTACAGATACGGAATAATCAATTGCATTACTTCCATCTTTGATAATATAATCAATAAGATGATTATGTTCAAATACTTTATTTGATTTATCTAAAATAGAGCCAGTAAGTAAAATAGATGGGATATTAAATTTTTTTATAAAAGTAACAATTTCTCCATTTTGTGCATCTGGTAAATTATAATCCAAAAGGGCAAGTGTAAATTGACCTTTATGTTTTAAAATTAACTCTGCACACTCTTTCATTGAGGTTGCTGTAACAACATTTATTTCAAGTTTTTGCTCTATTGAATGTTTTAGACTTTTTAGAATTGTTTTACTATCATCTACTATTAATATATTCATATAATCCCTTTGTTTAAAGTGGTATTTTACCATAATTTATATAATAGAATATGTACTTATGCAAAAGGAAGAATGATAATAAATTCTGCACCTGTGTATTGTATTTCATTGTATGAGTAAGTACTATTTGTGACTTTTATTCTACCTTTCATTCCCTCTTCTATTAAGTTATATGTCATGTGCAATCCAAGTCCTGTACCTTGAAATTTGTGTTTTGTTGTGAAATACGGTTCAAAAACTTTTGTAATGATATTTTCAGGAATTCCACCAGCATTATCTTTTAATCGAATAACAACTTTTTTATTTTTTCTATAAGCATCTATAAAAAATAGTTTATCACTTTTTTGAGTATATGCATCTTTTGCATTATTAAAGATATTCATGAAACATTGAATTAATTCGTTTTCATATCCATTGATTTCAAGAGTATCATCAAGATTTAAAATCACATTTATATCTTCATTTTTTACTGTACCACTAATAAGTGATAAAAATTTATGAATATTTTTACTTACAAAAAAATATCTTTTTTGACTATCTTTACTGATAAAGTTTTTGAAGTCTTCAATTGTTTGAGAAAGGTATTGAACATTTTCATTGATCGCTTTACATGTTTTATCAAAATCTTCATCTTTTAAAAATCCAAACTCTTTTTGAAGTTGCATACCTGTAGCAGCTGTAGAAATTACAGATAGTGGTTGTCTCCATTGGTGCGCAATATTTGCTATCATCTCACCCATTGATGCTAGTTTTGCTTGTTCTGCTATACCTGCTTCTTGCTTTTTGTCAAAAGTCACATCTTTTTGAATCCCCACAAAATGAGTAAGAACACCTTCTTTATCATACACTGGAGCTATATTAAGATGATTATAAAATAGAGTACCATCTTTTTTATAGTTTCGTATCTCCACTTGTATTTTTTTTCTTGTTTTTAAACCATCTGTAATAATAGCTAGCTCTTTTGGCTGATAATCATTATTTTGTAAAAATTTACAATTTCTATTTAGTACTTCTTTTTTTGAGTATCCGGTAATATTAGTAAACTCTTCATTGACATATATAAGCTTATTTGTTCCATCAGCAGTGGCGATAGATACTCCATAATTGATATTTTTAATTACTTGTTTAAAAAGTTCTAAATCCTTATTTCTAGATTCAAGTTCTTGTTCCAATAATTTTCGTGTTTTGATATCAGCTTCTATTTTTTTATTTTCTTTTTCAATAGTTACAGCTGCTAAGTGAGCATACGAAGTGATAAGTTTTAGTTGAAAATCACTTGGTGTAGTAGGTTTATTGCTATACATTGCAAAGGTACCTAAAACTTCATTATTTGAAGAAAAAATAGGCTCTGACCAGCATGAGTGTAAATTTGCTTTTTGGGTTAGTTTTAAATAAGGTTGCCAGTTTGGATGTGTATTTATATTTTCAACAATGATTCTTTTTTTACAAAATGCGGCACTACCACAAGAGCCAACTTTTTCTCCTATTTCAACTCCATTAATTGCATCATTATAAAAACTTGGTAGATTAGGTGCTACACCTGAGCGTAGATGAGTTTTAGTTTCATCTAAAAGTAAAATGGAACATTTTATATTTTTATTTCTTTTTTCTGATAAATTCACTATTTTTTCTAATATTTTTTTTGTATTAGTTTCATAGTTCATATATTCTAAAAGTTCATTATTATCTTCATATAATAATTGATATTGTTTGATTTGTGTAATATCTCTTGAAATTGAAAATACACCTATAAAATTTTCGTCAAGGTCGAAAATTTTCTGTTTTGTAGTTTGAAAATAAAGATTTTCATGCTCTTTAAATATAAAGGTATCTTCAAAATCAATCGCCAAGTCACCATTTAAAACATCTTGGTCATCTTTGAAGCATTTGTCTGCATTTTCTTTTGGAAGAAAATCATAATCTGTTTTTCCAATTACTTCTTCTTTTGTTTTATCCAAAAATTTTAAATAAACATTATTACAATAGATATATTTACCATCAATATCTTTAATAAATACACAATCAGTTATTAGTTCAATATAAGTATCAATATGTTTAATGTCTATTTTTCTTTTTTCCATTTAATACCTTTTTAGTCTCGTCACATATGTTATTTAATATCTAAATGGATAGTTGGTTCACCTAAATAATACCCTTGTACTAGGTCAATATCCATTGATTTTACTTTATCATATATAGTTTTACTTGATACAAATTCTGCAATAGTTTTAACGCCGATTCTATGTGCAAAATCAACAATTGTTTTTGTTACTATTTGCGACTTTTCATCTTTATCAATATTTCTAATCATACTGCCATCAATTTTTAAGTAATCAAAATCTAAATTCATTAAATACTCAAAATTAGAGTAGCCAGTTCCGAAATCATCAATTGAGATTGTTGCCCCAAATGCTTTTACTTTTTTTATAAACTCTGAGATCTCTTTGAAGTCTTCAATTCCTTCAGATTCAAGAATTTCAAATGAAATTCTATCCCCAAATTTATATATTTGGAATTGTTCTATAATATAATCTACTATCTCTTTATTTATCATATCATCTTTATTAAGATTTAGAGAAAAATTCAACTTAGTTTTTTTACATATTGCAAATGTTTTTTGTATCATGATAAGGGTTAGTTTAAAATAAAGTTTATTTTCTTTTGAAATATTAAGAAAATGGTAAGGAACAATATAATCATTTTCACTTATTTTTATTCTCATAAGCGCTTCATATTTAATCACTTCATTTGTTTTACAATCCACTATTGGTTGAAATAGGGGTACTATTTTATCATTTGTGATAGCATCGTTGAGTTTATTTGTCCATGCTAATCTATTTTCATATTCATTTAATGAGATCATTTCATTATTATAGATTAAATAGTGTTTTTTATCCTTTTTAGCAAGCTTTAGAGCCATATCTGCATTTTGTAAAAGCATATCAGAACCATAAGCAATACCTATAGTAAGGTTTATAAAAATATTATTGTTTTCTTCTATATTAAATTTATATTTGTCTAGCGTTGTAATAATATTGGATGCAACTTTTTCAAACTGTTCTAAATCTGTATTATTGTGTGCAATAATCCCAAATTCATCTGCATGCAGTTTATATAATGTTGCATTTTCAGGTAACAACTCTAAAAATTTATCCCGAAACTCTAATAAAATTTTATCACCAATTTCATCTCCATAAAGATTATTGATTTGTTGAAATTTGTCTACATTTATTATCATAAGTAAATAGTTATTTGATTTTGCTAAATCTAATTGGAGTGATTTTCTGTTTTTAAGTTTTGTTAATGAATCATAGTAAAATTGGTGTTCAATGGAATCAAGCATACCATTAAACATATTTTGCATAGATTGAATCTCATTAATATTATGGTCTACTGCAACTCTTTGTGTGATATCTGAACTTTTTTTAATATTATTAGCAGTATCAATAAAATTTTGAATTGGAGATACGAGATATTTGTTAAAATTTATTAGTAATAAAACAAATACAACAACAGTAAATGAAATGATGAAAAATAGGAAAAATTTTACTATATCTTTGAGTGCAATTTTAAGTTCTGTAATTGGATAGTTAATGTTAATGACACCCAAAACGTCACCTTCTTTTGCATTTGTGTGACAGGCTTGACATTTTTGATTTGCAATTACTGGAAAATAGTATTTAATGATTTCGGCATTTACGATATCTAGAGATTCTTCCCCTTTGAGTGATTTTTGTACACTTTTGTCAGATTCTCTTATTTTTTTATCATGAGGAATATCTCCGTAAAGATTTGCTACAGTTTGACTTCTATATACAAATATCTCTAACTTTTCATCTACATTATTAAGTCTAGTTACTATCTCTTGAATTTCATCTTTATCCCAGCCTTTTTGCATTGCTGAGTACATTGATTCAAATACTAAACGACTTGTTTTTTTAGCATCTTGCTTTGCCAGATTAATTATCACTTCATCTTTCATATACTCACTATAAATATATGCAGCTGTTAATGTTATGGTTAACATAATGATAATTATCTTAGCAGTAATTTTATTGTAACTTGTACTTTTCTTTTGCATTATTATTTAACCTTATAATGAGACTATATATTGTTACTTATATAAGCTTAAATTTAACTTTTCTTATTAATTAAAATGTTAAGGTACGAAAAAAAATTATTTTTTATATTAAATTGATACTTATAAAAATGTGTTATAATTTATGAAAATTAGCTATAAAATATAGCCTACTCAAAGGAAAGAGATGAAGACACTTAAGTTTAAATTGTTAGCAACTTCAATTTTACCATTATTACTAACCATGATTTTTTTAAGTATTGTGGGTATCAATAACCTTATATCTAGTAATAGTTTGTTGTTAAAAACTTATGAAAAAGATATGATTATTGAAAAAGAGCAACTTTTAAAAAATGAGCTTAACACTGTTGTTGGAGTAATTGACTCTGTAATAGAAAAGTATGAAAATAAAGACGATGCTAAAGATGAGATAATAAGTATTCTAAATAAAGTAAGATATTTAGAAAATAAGAGTGGTTATTTTTTTGGATATGAGAAAAAAAGCAGTGATTATTATTTTGCTTTCCATGGTACCAAACCTGAATTAAATGGGAAAAAAACTGATATTACAAAACCTGATATTAAAGGTTTTGCATTTCGTAAAGCATTGATTGAAAATGGAACAAAAGAGAAGTTTGTTACATATTATTATAAAAAACCTAATACAGATAAAATCTTAAAAAAAATAGCATATTCAAAATATATACCAAAGTTAAATTGGACAATAGTTACTGGTATTTATGTTGATGATGTCTATGATCATATCAATGAACTACAAGCCAAAAATGATGAAAATTTAAATTCTACTATCATAAATACAATTCTTATCTCATTGGTTTTATTAATTATAACTATTGTTTTAATTACATTTGTAGTATCAAAAGTGTTTAACCAACCACTACAAAAATTTGAGCATGGAATTATTAGTTTCTTTAAATATTTAAATAGAGAGTCTTCAACCATTGAGCGATTAGATGATAGCAGTGAAGATGAACTAGGGAAAATGTCGAAAATAATAAATAATAATATTACTATAACAAGACTTGGTATTGATGAAGATAGAAAAGTTATAGAAACAACAATTTCAACACTTGCAGAGTTTGAAAAAGGGGACTTGTCTCAACGTGTTGATGTTACATGTACAAACCCAGCACTTTTAGAATTAACTAGATTATTAAATCAGATGGGGGAAAGACTTCAATCAAATATTGAAGGGATATTAGATGTTTTAAATCAATACACAAGTTACAAGTACACAAGTAAAGTACAAACAACAGGTATTAAAGAACATCTTTTAGAATTAGCAACGGGTGTAAACTCTTTAGGTGATGCGATTACTGCGATGCTTGTAGAGAATAAAAAAAATGGATTAATTTTAGGGAACAGTTCTAAAATTCTTTTGGAAAATGTTTATACTCTCAATACAAACTCAAATGCAGCAGCAGCAGCTTTAGAGCAAACTGCAGCAGCTTTAGAAGAGGTTACAACAAATATTTCTAGTAGCACACATAATATTGAAGAGATGGCTCATCATGCAAATGAAGTAACAAATTCTGTAAACTCTGGACAAGATTTAGCGTCGCAAACAACGGTTGCTATGGATGAGATAAATAATGAAGTAACTGCTATTAACGAAGCTATTGAGATTATAGATCAAATTGCTTTCCAAACAAATATTTTATCTCTAAATGCGGCAGTTGAAGCAGCAACTGCTGGAGAAGCTGGGAAAGGCTTTGCTGTAGTTGCACAGGAAGTAAGAAATCTTGCTTCAAGAAGTGCTGATGCAGCAAATGATATTAAAACATTAGTAGAAAAAGCTATTGCAAAAGCCAATAATGGTAAAAAAATATCTGATGAGATGATTGATGGATACACACATTTAAATCATAGTATTTCAGAAACATTAAAAATTATTGCAGATGTGGAAAGCTCTTCAAAAGAACAGTTAGCTGGAATTGAACAGATTAATGATGCAGTGGCTCAGCTAGATAGACAAACACAAGAAAATGCAGAGATAGCATCACAAACACATAAAGTAGCTAATCAAACTGATGAAATAGCTAGATTAGTTGTAAGTAATGCAAATGCAAAAGAATTTGCAGGAAAAGATACAATCAAAATCTAAACCATAACCAATGAAATATGTTTTTGTAACTTATTTCATTGGTAAAGTTATTCTAAACAAAGCTCCATAATAAGAAACGTCATTGTATTCAAACGCTTGATTCATAGCTACGATATTTCCATTCATCCCCTCTACAATTAATTTATATGTCATATTCAATCCAAGTCCTGTACCTTGATATTGATGTTTTGTAGTAAAATAAGGTTCAAATATTTTTTCTATATTTTCTTGAGCAATCCCTTTTGCATTATCTTGAATATCAATAACAATTGATTCATTTTGGGTATAAACTGAAATCATAACAATACGTTTGTTTTGTTCAATTTCTTTTAATGCATCTTTTGCATTGTTAAAAATATTAATAAAACATTGAGACAGCTCATTTTCATATCCATTAATAGTAAGTGTTTCATCACATTTGATAATCACATTTATATTATGATCTTTAATAGAACCTTCTACTAAATGGGTAAATGTATCAAGATTTTCTTTTACAATGAAAACTTTTTTTACTCTATCACCCTTAATGAAGTTCTTAAAATCATCAATAGTTTTTGAAAGGTACTGTGCATTTTCATTGATCATATTACATGTTTTAACGAATTTTTCATCATCTAACACACCGTATTCTTTTTGCACTAACATTCCAGTAACTCCTGTAGAGATTACAGAGAGAGGCTGTCTCCATTGATGAGCTATATTCCCTATCATCTCACCCATACTTACCATTCTTGATTGAGCATCAAGTATTTTATCTTTATCTCGATTTTCTTTAATTGCTGTTTGGATTTTGTGTTCAAGATTGAGATTAAGTTCTACTAATTCTTTAGTTTTTTCATTTACTAATTCTTTGAGTTTTTCATTCGATTTTTTTAATAAATATTGTCTAAAAAATATAAATCCTGCAAGTACTAGTAATCCTATAAATATGTTTAATAAGAATTTAAAATTTAGATATGGGTGATCAAGATTATCAATAGTCCAAGATTTTAATATCTCTCTATGTTTTTTTTCTGAAATAGAATCAAGAGCTTTATCTAAAATATTTCGTAAAATCATATCATCTTTTCTTACAGCAATAGAGAGTTTGTATGTGATATTTGGATAACCAGATATTTGAATATTATTAAAACCATATTTAGCTATAAGATTTGTAGCAACGGGTAGAGTCATAATTGAAAAATAGACTTTTTCATTATTTACAAGTTGTAAAGCCTCTTTTGCATCTTTAGTTTCAACTACTTTCGACTGAGGATAGATTTTTTTTATTTGATTGATTAATCCACTCCCTTTTTGTCTTGCCCAAGGGTGTTCCATAATTTCCTCTAAACTATTTGTAATCGGCTTGTTTTTTGAAGTAAAAATAGCAAGTGGAAGATTCAAATAGGGTTTTGTAAAATGTGCATATTCTTCTCTTTGTTTTGTTTGTATTGCTGAAGGTAAAATATCACATTTTTTAGATTTTAAAAATTCTTGTGATTGTTTCCATGAAGTTGTAGGAACATTTTGAAATTTGATATTGAGCTTTTTTTCTATTATTTCTAAAGTATCAATGGCAATTCCAGCCATTTTATTCATATTGCTATTTTCTGCGAATTCGATTGGTTCCCATGCTGGGTTATTACACATTTTAATAATTTTGTGTTGATTGATATATTCTTTTTCTTTATTTGTCAAAATATCATTTTCATTCAGTGAAAGAGAATTTGTTCCTAGCCATTTATTCTGTAGTTCTATTTTTTCATTTACAGTGATTTTATCCATCCCTTTTTGAAGGATATTTCGTAATATCTCATTTTCAGTAAGTGTAGCGATGTGTAAATTTGATCTCATAAGAGGATCTTCTGAAATTTTGGTATATTTAATAGATAATGAATTTTTTTGTAGTATATAGTTTACAACTGCGAAATTTTCTATTACAGCATCTGCTTTTCCATTGATAACTGCAATAATTGAATCTAAAGCAGTTTGTGCAAGATACAACTGAATATTAGGATAATTTTTTTTGAAGTAATTATGTGAAAATGAATCTTTTTGAACTGATACAACTTTATTTTTTAAGTCATCAAACGATTGAATTGTTTTGTCATTTGTAAAAATTGTTTTTGTAGAAATTGCATACGGGTCTGTAAAACTTATATATTGATCTCTTTTATTATTTCGCACAATATTAAGCATGACATCAATATCTTTTGCCTTAAATTTATCCATAAAATCAGACCAAGAATCTTGTTGCACATATTTTATATTTATATTTAATTTTTTTGCAATAAGATTCATATAATCAATTGAATATCCTTTTGGTTCTCCATTGGTATTAAAATTATAAGGTGGCCAATTATATTCATTGTGTACAGTTATGTAAGGGTGCTGTTTTAGGTAGTTTTTCTCTTCAAAAGTTAAAGCATTTTGATAGTTTTTAATATCAAAAATAAAATTATCAATATTTATGTTTGATTTGGTAAGTCCCATAATATTGTAGATATCGAAAATTCTTTGAATTTTATTTTTGTCTATATCTCCTAGTTTTTTGTTATTTTCATACGCTAATTTTTTTAAAGTCTTTGCTTCAAATAAAAGTTCATCTTTTGTTTTATTTTGAGTATTATATTTTTTCAAAATAATGTCAACTGTTTCTTCAATATGGTTAAAAGCATAGTTCCAACCTAATAGTGAAGCATTAGTAAAATCCATTGTTCGTTTTTTATGTTGCTCTAATTCCTCTTGACTTGTATATAAGATATCATCATAGAACTCAAATCCATAATCTTTAGGATA
This sequence comes from Arcobacteraceae bacterium, assembly GCA_049670825.1. GTDB lineage: Bacteria > Campylobacterota > Campylobacteria > Campylobacterales > Arcobacteraceae > JAIOSF01. The sequence goes on from JBATTX010000077.1 coordinate 21,109, forward strand.
AAAAATATTATATTGAATCCCTTTTTTTATGAGTGTATATTCTTGATTTGAAGTATATAGTGTGATAATATCTGTTTTATTTTCAATAAAATCTTGAACTTTTGAAGCACTTTTATTGATAGTTATCAAATCTTTATTTACATTTTTAGAGAGTAAAATAGGATAAAGTGATGTTTCAGCTTCGTTATTTGTCAGAGAAAAGCGTTTATTTGCGAATTTTTTTATTGTATCGATATTTGAAGATTTTTTAGTAACCATAGCCAATGGAGATGATTGTAAAACTGAAGCCAGTAAAACAACTTTTTTCCCTTGAGATCTATCTATAATTAAAGAAGATCTTCCTGTTGCATAATTTATTTTACCAGATAAAATATTGTTGATATTATTTGTTCCAACACTGTATTCGAGTAACTCTACATTAAGGTTAACATCATTGTAAAACCCTTTTTCTTTTGCCATATAATAACCAGCAAATTGAAATTGATGTTTCCATTGAAGTTGCAATGTTACTTTGGTATTTTCTGCATAAGAAAAAGTAATGAAAAAAAATAGTGTAATTAAGATTTTTAAAATATTCATAAGAACTATTCTATCATAAAAAAGTTTATTATATAGGTATTTTTGAGTAGTTTTTTGTTAAAGAAAGAAGAAGTTTAAGAGAAAAATTCTCTTAAACGTTATTTGTTAATAAAGACCGAACTTTCCTTCGTCTTTCATTCTGTATAGAACTCTAAAGTTATCATCCATATCATAGAATACTTTAAATGCTCCACCATCTTCTTTTAAATCATTTAGTGCATCTTCTACATCCATTGGTTTGTAAGATTTAAGAGTCATTGGAACAATTTCATTGTCTAATTTCTCAAGCTCTTTTGCTACTAAATCTTCCTCTTCAATTATTGCTATTTCTGTTAATTTTGTTGCATCGTGTGCTTTAATTTTATCTGCATGTCTTCTTAAAATTTTACAAACTCTATCTGTAGCTATATCAATAGCACTATGAAGATCTTTGTCTTTTTGTTTTACAACAACTGTATCTATATTTGCAATATTTAAAACATATTCAAATGTAATCACATTTTTACCATGTTTTTGTTCTTGTGAGATAATTGCATTTACTGAAATCATATCTAAATTATATTTTTTAAAAGTGTCAATTGTACTTTCTATATGTAATTTTAACTCATCTGTTAATGTAACATGTCTTCCTACTATACTTGTATTCATGTTGTACTCCTAGTATTAAAGTGACTAATTAACAACCTGTCAAATTAATCATCTGCACAAAGTTTATCATACTAAACATAAAGTTTTATTAATTATTTTATCTTTTGTTTCAAATTTAATTAACAAAATGCAATACAATTACAAAAGTAAATAGTTTTACACTATAATTGCCAAAATAAAAAATAATCAGATTTAGGAAACTTTATGGCTAAGAAAAAATCATCGATATTTGAGTGTCAACATTGTGGTGAACAAAGTGTAAAATGGCTTGGAAAATGTCCTAGTTGTGGAGGTTGGGATAGTTTTATAGAACTATCAAGCGAACAACAAGAGGTAGTAAAAAAAATAGCAAAAGCTTCAACAGAGGCGTCAAAAGCAACACCAATTACACAAATAGAACAAGACAATATTACACGATTTTCTACACATAATGAAGAGTTTGATTTAGTTTTAGGTGGAGGAATAGTACCAGGAGGACTTACTTTAATAGGTGGAAGTCCTGGCGTTGGTAAATCAACATTGTTACTAAAAATAGCTGGAAACTTAGCAAAAAGTGGTAAAAAAGTACTTTATGTGTCAGGGGAAGAGAGTGCTGGGCAGATTAAAATGCGAGCAACCAGACTCGATGCAAATGAAGAAAAATTATACTTACTTTCCGAAATCTCATTAGAAGCAATTCAAGATGAACTTTTAAGAGAGGATTACGAGATAGCAATTATTGATTCGATTCAAACTATATATAGTGATAAACTCACCTCTGCTCCTGGTAGTGTTTCTCAAGTACGTGAAATAACTTTTGAGCTTATGAGAAAAGCTAAAGAGTCAAACATCGCTATGTTTATTATTGGTCATATAACAAAAGATGGAAGTATCGCAGGTCCAAGAGTATTAGAGCATATGGTAGATACTGTTTTATATTTTGAAGGAGAAAGCAGCAAAGAGATACGTATGCTTCGTGGATTTAAAAACAGATTTGGAAGTACAAGTGAGATAGGAATCTTTGAGATGACTCAAAATGGACTTGAAAGTGCCAAAGATATAAACAGACGATTTTTTGATTCCACAAAAAATCAAAGTGGAAGTTGTCTTACAGTTGCAGTTGAAGGAAGTCGTGCACTTATACTTGAAGTGCAAGCGTTAGTAACAGAATCAACATATCCAAATCCAAAAAGAAGTGCCACAGGTTTTGATACAAATAGACTGAATATGCTCTTGGCATTATTGGAAAAGAAATTAGATCTGCCACTGAACTCGTATGATGTATATATAAATATAAGTGGTGGAATCAAAGTAAAAGAGAGTTCATGTGACTTAGCAGTAGTTGCTGCTATTATAAGTAGTTTTAGAAATCGTCCTATTTCAAAAGAGTCTATATTTATAGGAGAGGTGAGTTTAACAGGTGAGATAAAAGATGTGTATAGTATGGAAACACGACTAAAAGAAGCAAGTTCTCAAGGTATAACGAAGGCTATTATAGCTCAAAAACCTACTACAAAATGCCAACTGAAGTGTTTTGAAGTGGATGAAGTAGTCAAAATGTTAGAATTGTTTTGAAATGCGTTTAAGCTTACTTTAATTGACAAATTAAAAAAAATCATATACAATTCTAGCACTCAAAATAAATGAGTGCTAAACAAATTAATAAACTTGAGTACACACTACTCAAAACTATAAAAGGACGTATAATGAATTTTCAACCTTTAGGTGATAGAGTACTAGTTAAAGTACAAGAAGTAGAGACAAAAACAGCAAGTGGTATTATCATTCCAGATAATGCATCTCAAGAGAAACCAACAATAGCAAAAGTAGTTGCAGTTGGTCCAGATGTAGAACATGTTGCAGTTGGAGATACAGTTATATATGCAAAATATGCAAAAAGTGCAACAGTGACAATAGATACAATAGAATATTTAGTAATGGAAACAAGTGAAGTTTTAGGTAAATTTGAGGAGACAAAATAATGGCAAAAGAGATATTTTTTAGTGATGATGCAAGAAATAGATTATATAGTGGTGTAAAACAATTAGCAGATGCAGTAAAAGTAACAATGGGACCTAGAGGAAGAAATGTTTTATTACAAAAATCTTTCGGTTCACCAACAATTACAAAAGATGGTGTTTCAGTTGCACGAGAAATTGAACTTGCAGATAGTTTAGAAAATATGGGTGCGCAACTTGTAAAAGAAGTAGCATCTAAAACAAATGATGAAGCTGGAGATGGAACAACTACAGCTACAGTATTAGCTGAATCTATTTTTAGAGAAGGTCTAAGAAATGTAACTGCTGGAGCAAATCCAGTACAACTTAAAAGAGGTATGGATAAAGCAAGTGCTTCGATTTTAGAAGAGCTTAAAGCTATGTCAAGAGTAGTTGATACTAAAGATCAAATTGCACAAGTAGCAACAATTTCTGCAAACTCTGATACTCAAATTGGGGATATGATTGCTGAAGCTATGGATAAAGTTGGTAAAGATGGTGTTATCACTGTTGAAGAAGCTAAAGGTATCGAAGATGAACTAGATGTTGTAGAAGGTATGCAATTTGATAGAGGATATTTATCTCCATATTTCGTAACAAATATAGAAAAAATGACAGCTGAGATGGCGAACCCATTTATTTTATTATGTGATAAAAAAATCTCTTCTTTAAAAGAGTTATTACCAATTTTAGAAGCTGTAAATCAAACACAAAGACCACTTTTAATTATTGCTGAAGATGTTGAAGGTGAAGCTTTATCAACACTTGTTGTAAATAGATTAAGAGGTAGTTTAAATATCTCTGCTGTTAAAGCTCCAGGTTTTGGGGATAGAAGAAAAGCTATGCTTCAAGATATTGCTACATTAACTGGGGCAGTTGTTATCTCTGAAGAGATGGGTATGACACTAGAAGGTGCAACTATGGATGTACTAGGAACTGCTGCAAAAGTTGTTATTGATAAAGATAATACAACTATTGTTGATGGTGCAGGTGAGGCTGAGGCAGTTGCAGCTAGAGTTGGACAAATTAGAAATGAGATTGAAAATACTTCAAGTGAGTATGATAGAGAAAAAGAACAAGAGAGACTTGCAAAACTTTCTGGTGGTGTTGCAGTTATCAAAGTTGGAGCTCCTACTGAAACAGAGATGAAAGAGAAAAAAGATAGAGTAGATGATGCTTTATCAGCTACAAGAGCTGCTGTTGAAGAGGGGATTGTAATTGGTGGAGGAGCTGCTTTAA
>JBATTX010000078.1:0-20371 GCA_049670825.1 Arcobacteraceae bacterium
ACCCATACTTTAAAACAAAAATAGTAAAAAGTATAACAAAAGATGAGAAGTTTAATTTAATCCAATGGAAAAATACAACAGATATCATCATAAATAATATAAAAGAAGAGATCATTAAACTTGGACATCATAGTTAATATGAATGAGTAAAGTTATATAATAGTATAAAGTAGAAAAACAAAGGATAAAGATGAAACATAATCTTTTTACCATGCGAGAAGAGTATACGACAAAAGGTTTACATAGAGCAGATTTAGATTCTAATCCTATTAAACAGTTTGAAATATGGTTTACACAAGCTTTAGATGCAAAACTTATCGAACCAAATGCTTTTACACTAGCTACCGTTGGAGATGATATGATGCCATCTATTCGTACAGTTTTGATGAAACTTTACGATGATGAAGGGTTTGTGTTTTTTTCAAATTATAAAAGTAAAAAAGCTACACAAATAGAACAAAATAATAAATGTGCCATCCATTTCGCTTGGCTTGGATTAGAGCGCCAAGTAAAAATAGAAGGTACGATAGAAAAAATCTCAAAAACAGAGTCATTAAAATATTTTTTAAGTCGTCCAAAAGGGAGTCAAATAGGAGCTTGGGTTTCTCATCAAAGTGAGGTGATTAGTTCGAGGAGTTTACTAGAAGCAAAATTTAATGAGATAAAAAATAAATTTGTTAAAGGTGAGATTCCTTTTCCTGACTTTTGGGGTGGATATATCATCAAACCAAAAGTAGTAGAGTTTTGGCAAGGTGGGAAAGATAGACTCCATGATAGATTTGAGTACAAACTCAATGTCGATAATAGTTGGGATATAAATCGATTAGCTCCATAAATCTCTTAATTTTGTTTAAGTTATATTTATAATATTTTAGCTATAATTAAGAAAGTACGAATTAAAATGAAAGGTCTTTTGTAAAATGCAAGTTAAAAATACGCTGCTTTCTCAAAATTATTCAAGTGATACAAAGCAACAAAACTCACAAACTGTAGAAAAACTTTTCCATAGTCTTATTAATGATGATGGGGATTTTAATATTAGTTTTGATGAGGAAGAATTAAAAAGTTTAACATTTCAAGAAGCAAAAGAACTTAAAATTAAACTCGAAGACAATGGTTATCTCAAAGATTTAGATGATGATATCAACCATGGAATCAGTGAAAATAGCTCAGGATTATTAAAAGTTGTAACTTTTACATATGATGAGGACTTCAATAAATCTTTATTTGAAACTATGAAACATAAAGAGACTCCAAAATTATTTTTAGAAGAGATGATTCATAATATGGAGTATACACAAGGAAAAAGAGAACACCTTTGGCCAACAGTTTCACTAGAAGAAGCACAAGGTGAATACTCTCCACTTCATGAAAATGAGATAAAAAGTATTGATATTGAGGATTTTTTAAATAAAACTATCGCTGCTTATGAAAAACTACTTACTACAGTTTCAACAAATTATGATAAAGATGAAACAGAACAAAGTTTAAATGATCTCAAAGAGATACAAAGTGGATATAAAACTCAAGATAATGAAAAAAATGCACTTTTATCAAGCATGATGAGAGTAACTCGACCAAATCCTCTTTTAAATAAATTATTCTAACTTCAACTAAAACTCCCTACAATATAATCTAACAAAAAATAGCTACCAAAGAGTATAAGAGTATACTAAAATAAATAAAAAAGGATCTACTATGTTAAAAGAATTATTACATACAGGAGTTGGTGTAGCTTCAATATTACATGAAAAAATCGAAGAAGAGATGAAAAAACTTGAAGAGAAAGGAAAAATCAAAAAAGATGATGCTAAAAGTTTTTTAGAATCTTTGGAAAAAAAAGGTCAAGAGCAAGATGCTAAGATAAAAGAGGAACTTAAATCTACTCTAAAAGAGATTATTGATGAGTTGGGACTTGCAACTAAAGATGATTTAGAGAAGTTAAAAGAGGATTTACAAAAATAAAAACATACCTCAAAAAACTAAAATATTATAAACCATTTAGAGTTTATACCGTATTTACTTTTTTACTAACTATTTTTTTAGTGATAAAAAAGAAGAAGAGTTTTTTTTATTTAAAACCTCTATCTCCTACAAAACTTAAACTTGCTTGTATATCTCTTGGAGCTAGTTTTGTAAAACTAGCACAAGTGTTAGCAACAAGGGCTGATTTTTTTACCCAAGAATATTTAGATGAATTAAAAGAGTTACACGACCAACTTCCATCGATGAAGCAAAATGAGTTTGAAGCTATTTTCAAACGAAATTTTACTAGTGAAACATTTAAAAGTTTTGATAAAAATCCAATTGCATCAGCCTCTATTGGTCAAGTACATGTTGGATATTTAGATGATGATACAAAAGTGGCTGTAAAACTGAGAAGAGTTGATATCAAAGAACAGGTATATGCAGATATAAACATCATCAGTTTTTTTAACAAAATATTTAAACCACTTTTTTCCCATTATACAAAAAACTCAATCGAAGCTGTGATAGTTGAGTTTTCAAAAATGATAAAACAAGAGGTGAGTTTAACAAATGAACTAAACAACTTATTAAAATTTAGCTCAATATATAAAGACAGTGGTGTAAAATTCCCAAAAGCTTTCCCTGAGTATTGTAGTGATGAAGTTGTAGTGATGAGTTTTGAAGAGGGATTTCGTTTTGATGATAAAGAATCTATTTTTAAACACAACATAGACTTTAAAAAAATCATCACCACACTCGTTGATTTTTATACAACGCAGATGCTTATAAATGGGTATTTTCATGCTGATCCACACCCTGGAAATCTTTTAGTAAATACTCAAGGTGAGCTTATACTACTTGATTTTGGGATGGTAAAAAGTGTACCAAATGATACAAGAGTAGCTATTATAGAGCTTATTAAATCGGCTAATGAGCAAGATTATGATGGGTATATTAGTGCAAATAAACGATTAGGTACCATTGCTTATGAAGCTCCAACAGCCCAATTAGCAGAGTTCACACAAAAGATGTTTGAGATATTTTCAAACGATAATTTAGATAGCGAATCGATGCAAAAACTTGCTTTTGAGGTACTAGAATCAACAAGAGATTTCCCTTTTAAGTTACCAAGTGATGCAATTTATATTTTAAGAGTAAGTGCTATTATTGAAGGGTTAGGAACAACCTATATTGAAAATTTTAATGGTGTAAAAGATATTTTGCCAATATTAAAAACTAATATTCCAAAAGCTTTAGGAGCTAATGATAGTATTAAAAATACTTTAGCACAAGAGCTAAAAGATATACCTTTTACAGTGAAACATTTTAAATCTTCTTTAAAACAAATAAGTGAAGGGGAACTGAATGTTCAAGTATCAAATTCTCAATTGCTTTGGATTGCAAAAGAGGTGAAACATTTTGCAAAACCTATTATAAATGGTTTTGCTTTTATGCTAGCTGGATTTTTTGTATTATCTTATGATAGTAACTTAAGTAGTTATGCAATTACTTTATTTATCATAGGGTTTGTGAGGGTATTGTATAAATAAGATTAGATAATCTCTACATCTTTGATATCAATACCAGATAAACTTTCCATTTTTTGTTCAACAATATCTAAAAACTCTGTTTTATTTTTTTCATCCATATTATTTTCTAACATCTCAAGAATATACTTTATACCATTTGCATTTATTTTTTTTACACTAGCAAGATAGTGTGTAAATGCAATTACTTTTACATCATTAATAGAATAAAGTTTTTTATTTCCTTGCTCTACTTTTTTTGGTAGAAGACCTTTATCTTCATACATTTTCAGTGTTCGAATCTTTGCACTTAAAAGTTCAGAAATAGAACTTAAGGGCAAAATATCTTTTTCATTATCTAAAAGTGCCATTTTGTTTCCTCATAAAAATTAATTGGAGATTATACCAAAAAATATTTATATTTACATCTTAAATGTAAAAATAAAACACACTAAATGTAAAAAATATAAATACTTATTTCAAAATTTGTACAAAATAAACTAAATATTAAGCAATAAATAAGTAAATTATGTAATAATACAACACTTATATTTTGAAATATGTAAAATATAATGTAAAAAATATACAAATAGGATGTAAAAAATGAATATAAAATTTGTTAAACCAAATATAGAAAATGGGAAAGATATTTATACTTTAGTTAAAAATACTCAAGTACTTGATTTAAATTCAGAATATTTATATCTATTGCAATCTTCACATTTTAGTGATTATTGTTGCGTAGCTTTAGTAGAAGATAAAGTTCTTGGATTTGTATCTGGATATATTGACCCTAAAGATAGTAGCGTATATTTTGTTTGGCAAGTTGGCGTTGATGAAAGTATGAGAGGTCAAGGATTGGCTTTGAAAATGATAATGGATATTTTACAAAGAGATGAGTTGTCAAATATCAATTATGTTCATACCACAATAAGTCCAAGTAATAAATCTTCACAAAGGTTATTTGAAAAATTAGCAGATCAATTAAGTGTAAATATAAAAGATGAAATTTTTTTTAAAGTGGATGATTTTAATAATGCACATGAAGATGAAGTTCTATATAAAATAGGACCAATAAAAAAATAAAAGGAAAAAAATAATGAGAATATTCGAAAATTTAGAGTCAGAAGTTAGAGGTTATATAAGAAGTTTCCCAACAATATTTGAAACATCAAAGGGAGCTATTTTAACAAACGAACAAGGTGAAGACTTTATAGATTTTTTTGCAGGTGCAGGAACACTTAATTATGGACATAATAATGAGCATATTAGTAAAGCACTGATTGAATATATACAAAAAGATGGTGTTGTTCATGGATTAGATATGGCAACAAGTGCCAAAAAAGAGTTTTTACAAACATTCAATGACACAATTTTAGTGCCAAGAAATTTAGACTATAAAATCCAATTTACAGGACCAACAGGAACAAATGCAGTAGAAACTGCACTTAAACTTGCAAGACTTGTAAAGGGGCGAAGTAATGTAGTTTCATTTACAAATGGCTTTCATGGTCTTACTCAAGGTTCATCATCAGTAACTGGAAATAATGATTATAGAGATGAGAGTTATATTAGTAGGTCAAATGTATCATTTATGCCATTTGACGGTTATTTTGGTGATATGAATACAATGGCAATATTTAGAAAATTTTTAGAAGATAGTAGTAGTGGACTTGATATTCCAGCAGCAGTTATCATAGAAACTATTCAAGGTGAAGGTGGAATTAATGTAGCTAGTAAAGAGTGGTTACAAGAGCTTGAATCTATTTGTAGAGAGTATGATATTTTACTAATTATTGATGATATTCAAGTTGGTAACGGAAGAACTGGGGAATTTTTTTCATTTGAGTTTGCAGGAATTAACCCTGATATTATAACCGTTTCAAAATATATAGGTGGTGGGTTACCAATGGCAATTGTGTTATTAAAACCAGATTTAGATCAATGGAAACCAGGTGAGCACACAGGTACATTTAGAGGAAATAATTTAGCTTTTGTAGCTGCAAAAGTTGCAATTGAGAGATATTGGCAAAATGATGATCTATCAAATGCCGTAAAATATAAAGAAAAACTATTAAAAGATACTTTAGAGAAAATAGCCGACAAATATAAAGATATATTTGATATAGAAGTGAGAGGTCGAGGGATGGCATATGGTTTTGAAATTAAAGGTGATAACTCAGTAGCCGGCGAGATTTCAGAGTATGCTTTTAAAGAAAATTTAATTATCGAAACTTGTGGTAGTGAAAGCCAAGTTGTAAAATTTTTACCACCACTTATTATTGATGAAGAGACACTAATAGAAGGTTTAAACAGACTTGAAAGAGCCATTTCAAAACTAGTTGCAGATAAAAAAGAAAAATTAACAGAGGAGTTTTAAAAAGATGATTGTATTAGATATAAATAAAGATGTTATAGGAACAGATAAAGAAGTTCATGCCGATGAGGGACAATGGGTTAGTAGAAGAATGCTTTTAACAGCTGATGGGATGGGATTTTCATTTCATGAAACTATTATTAAAGCAAATACAAAAACACATATTCACTATCAAAACCATCTTGAAGCTGTCTATTGTGTAGCAGGAAATGGAAAAATAGAAGATTTAAAAACTGGAAAAGTTCATGAAATTTATGATGGTGTAATGTATGCTTTAAATGAACATGATGACCATAATTTATATGGTGGAACAGAAGATATGAGGCTTATTTGTGTATTTAATCCCCCAATTAAAGGCACAGAAAATCATGATGAAAATGGAGTTTATCCACTAGAGGAGTAGTTTTGCAATTTATATATATAGAAAATTATCTAACAATACCTAGAGATGAAAAAAGAGAATTTTTAGCGCTTATTGGGTCTTTTGAAAATGCAAGAGTTACAAACCAAAAGATTATACTTAACGACAAATCGTTGATATTAGAATTTGAAAAAAATTCTGATATCTCATTTGCAAAAAAGGCTATTGACACCTTTTTTAAAATAAACCAAAATATATCTGTGAAATTAGTATCTCAGATAGTACAAGAAGTTAATGAGATTGTCCTGATTTTTACGAATAAAAAACAAAAAAAAGTGAAGTTATAAATTATGAGACTTTTAGCATACAATATTGATAATGAGATTATTCAAAAGCTTGAGTCTGATGAACATTATATAGTAGATAGAACCAAAGAGTTTGATGATGGATTATATCATTTAGAAGTGAGATTTTATAATTTAGTAATAATTTTTGAAGATAATTTAAAAAAATGTACAGAACTATTACAATCTACAAATAATAATCATACAGCATTTATAATTTTGACAAATCAAAAAGAGAAAAAATTTCATTTAAAATGTTTCAAAAATGGTGCATTATGTGTTTTACCTTTATCAATTGATAATGACCTTTTACTGGCAAAAATTCAGACTATTCACAGAGAAAATTTTAGTAAAGTTCTTTATCATAAAGGGTATTTTAGTATTGATAAAGAGCAAAAAGAGATTGTAGATACACAGAACAATCAATTAAAAATTCATGGTAAAGCATATGAGATTTTACTCTATTTGCATCAAAATAGAAATAGACCACCAATTTCAAAAGATGAAATAATATATGCTATTTGGGATGAACCTGAGATGGTTTGTCAAAATGTTATTGAGGTGAACATCAATATCATTCGTGCAAAATTCAAACAAAAAATTCAAAAAGATATTATAGGAACTGTACGAAATAGAGGTTATAAATTAAAATACTAGTAGAAAAGCAAGAAAGGAATAAAATGCAGGATTTGTATCCATCAAGAGGAACTGAAGAAAAAATTATTCAAAGAGTGGATAAAACTGTTTATAGTAAAAAAAGATTAGGTGAACAAAGTTTAAATAATATTCAGATTGAACATTATAATGAAAATGGATTTGTAGTAATTCCAAATCTTTTTAGTGCAGATGAGATCAAAACATTACTTGATGATATCCAAAATATGGCATCAAATGATGAGTTATGTAATAAAGAGGAGTTTATATATGAATCAAATACAAAGAATTTAAGAACAATTTTTAATCAACATATCTTTAGTGATGCATTTAAAAAAATTTCACAAGACGCTAGAATATTAGAAAAAGTACAACAGATTTTAGATGGAGATGTTTATATTCACCATAGTAGAATCAACATCAAACCAGCGTATGTCGGAAAATCTTTTCAGTGGCACAGTGACTTTGAAACATGGCATAGTGAAGATGGACTACCACAATGTAGATGTTTAAGTGCTTGGATAATGTTAACTGATAATACACACTACAATGGTCCATTATATCTTTTACCAGGAAGTCATAAAAAATTTGTTTCATGTAAAGGAATGACTCCTGAAGATAACTATAAAAATTCTTTAAAAAAACAAGAGTATGGCGTACCAAGTGTTGAAGCAATTCAAGAGCTTTCTACTCATGATATAGAAGCAGCACTTGGAAAAGCTGGAACTTTAGTGATTCATGATGGAAATATTATGCACGGAAGTCCTGATAATATATCTCCCACTTCAAGAAAAAATGCTTTTTTTGTATATAACAGTATCTACAATAAACCAACAAAACCATTTGCAGCAACTAAAAAAAGAGCAGATTTTTTATCCTTAGATGATTATACACCTGTTCGAGTACAGACATAATTATGAGAGATCAAATAAATACAATTTTTAAAGAGTTAGATGATATTTCACAATCTGTAAATTTCATCTCCTTAAATGCACACATAGAGGCTTCAAAAGCAGAAGGTGAATCGGGTAGAAGATTTGCCATAGTTTCCGAAGAGATGACAAAAATATCAAGAAAACTTGATAACTCTTTGGAAGAATTAAAAGAAATAGTACAAAAGGGATAAAATACAATGAAAATATGTAAATTTGGTGGAAGTTCTGTAAAAGATGCTACTCAAATCAAAAAAGTTATAAATATATTACAAGATGATAAAGAAAGAAGAGTTGTCGTAGTTTCAGCTCCAGGAAGAGATGACCTGCATGATCAAAAGATTACTGATCATCTTTTAAACTTTGCAACTGATGGAAAACATTTTAAAGAGCAAAAATTAGATATTGATACACAACAAAGTTATGACGCTGTTATTACAAAATTTGAAAAACTTTGTTTAGACTTAGAGATTGATTGTGAATTAATTCTTGAACCTTTAAAAAATGATCTAGAAAATATAAAACTAGAAGGTGATAAAAAAGAGGCATATTGTCTTTCTCGTGGGGAACATCATAATGCACAAGTGATCAAGCTTTTTATGGAAAAATCTAAAATCAATGTAAAGCTGATGCTTCCTGAAGAGTTTGGATTTTTGTTAAGTGAAAACTATACAGACGGCAAGGTTCTTAAAGAAACTCATAAAAATATACAAAAGAATTTTGATCAAGAAAGTGATTATATATACTTAGTTCCAGGGTTTTATGGGGTTACACTCAATCATGAAATTGCAGTAATGAGTAGGGGTGGTAGTGATTTAACTGGTGGAGAGTTGGCGTATGCACTTGATGCCGATGTATATGAAAATTGGACAGATACAAATGGAGTATATGAAGTTGATCCTAGAGTTATAGAAAATGCGAATGTTATCTCACGATTAACATTTAAAGAGTTACGACTTTTAAGCTCAAAAGGGTTCAATGTGTTTCATTTCGATGCGATGTTAAATTGTAAAAAAAGTAAAATCCCTATTAATATTCGAAACACAAATAACCCCTCACATGAAGGTACAATGATATTAAATGAAAGAGTTCCTATGGAAGATATCGTAGGGATTGCACGACTTGATAATATGGCTTCAATCCATATTCAAAAAGATATGCTTGCTGAAGAGATAGGTTTTATGGCTGAGCTTTTAAAAGTATTTAGTGAGTTTGGACTCAACACATACCACTATCCAACAGATAAAGATGATATAGCAATTTTAGTTGACCAAGAGTGTTTAAAAGGTAATATCAATAATCTTAGAAGACATATAGAAAAACGACTGCAAACTGATAATATCAATGTGACATATAATCTTTCAGTTATTACAATAGTTGGTATTGGACTCAAAGCAAATAGTTTTGCAATTGTTGATGCAATTTGGGCACTAAAGGAAAATAATATCTCTTTTGATCTCTTTGATATGAGTCCTTCTAAAATTTCATTTCATATAGGAATTTCCCAAAATATTGCTGATGTTGCTTTACAAACATTATATAACCATTTACTTCAAGAAAAAGAGGAATAGTTTCATTATTGTTTTTAATATTGAATAGAAACATAAAAACTTAACTCAAATCTTGCATCTTTTGTTAAAAAATGGTTTTTGTGATATATAGCATAGGATGGTTTAGTGGTAGTTTCATACCCACTAGCAGGAAGCCATTCATGGTATACCCAACGAATGAATTTTAAAACATCTCCATATTCACCAGTTAAATCAAACTTTGCATAAGTACCTTTTGCTATTGTAAATTTTGGTAGCTTGTCACTTTGTATGTCATTTTCATTTTCTGGTACAATACATGCAATATATTGGCAAGAATAGAGCGGTGTAATAGTTGGATTATTGTGATAAAGGGCGATTTGTTTATAGTTTTCTACTTTATTGTTTAAAACCCAGGTATAGAGTTTTTGCCAAGTTTTTTTTATACCCATATCATAACCGTTATGCCGTATATAGTAACTACTCATAGTTGGCATCTCTACAATTTCGGGTTCGATATCATCGAAACTCGCAGTTGAAAGAAGTGCTTTTTGAGATTGTGCGATAATATTTTGTGAAAACTCTTTATAACCGCCATTTTTCCACTCTTTTGGAGTCATACTAAATCTTTGTTTGAATACTCTAATAAATGAAGATTGGGAACTATATCCACATAAATTAGCAATCTCCGAAATAGTTGAATGTTTATTGGTAATAAGTAGATTTGATGCTTTTTGCAGTCGGATATCTTTAATATTTTCATAAATATTTTTTCCAAATGCTTCTTTAAAAATACGATGCATGTGAAATTTACTTACATCCAAATCGATACTTAAATCATCAATATTGATATCGGTGTCGATGTGTGTATAGATATAATAGAGAATATCATTTGCAATTTTGGTATGTTTATTAAAGGTCTCTTTTTTCATGAAAATAATTGTAGCACAATTAAGTTAAATATCAAGCAATAATAGACAACTTTTATAGCATTTTTTGTAAAGAATAAAAAATCAAATTTTTCTACAATGTCACTATTAAATTACAGAAGATATGTAGATGAATAAAGAGCTTATGCGTTAAAAATTTATTCGTAAATCGTATCAAGCAGTAACAAAATAAAGCACAAGGAAGAAAAATGAATGCGACTGAATTAATTAATATGTGGAATGAATTATATAAACAAGAAGTATTATCTCACAACCTAACTTTAAAAGAAGGTATCGAAATGCTAGCAAATCAAGTAAGCGTTTCATATGAACAAGCAATCAACTTATTATATTGTTTCTAAGAGTTTCCTAAAATAATAAACATTATTGTTTTTTAATGGGATAGTAGATATAATCTCTACTATTAAACTAAACATTAGGAAGCAATATATGAAAAACTGGAAAATAGCAAATAAGCTTATCACCATTATTATTGGAAGTTCAATAATTGGACTACTTCTAGCCTTAATTTTATTCGGTTCAAGATTAAATATAATAAAAGAACATGTGTATGAAGATACTTCTATGCATCTTATTAGTACTCTTGAACAACGAATAGAGGCAAAAAAACAAATCTGTCTTACCAACGCAATCTCAATAGCAAATGACGTGAATGTCATAGAAGCATTAAAAGATAATGATAGAGAAAAAGCAATTCATGCAGTAAAAAGACTTTCGAGTGTGTTTAAAGAGAATACTGATTTTCAAAATATCAAAGTGCATATTCATGATAAGGATGGAAAATCATTCTTACGTTCATGGAAACAAGAGCGGTTTGGTGATGAATTGTTAGATTTAAGAGAAACTATTAAACAAGTTCACTCAACTAAAAAAGCAGTTGTAGGGGTAGAATCAGGACGAGAAAACACTAGTTTAGTTGGTGTTGCACCTGTAATTGATTTTGATGGAAACTATGTAGGTTCAATTGAATTCAAAGCTGGATATAACTCAATTATAAAATCACTAAAAAAAGTTGATAACATTTATGCTTTAATGCTTTTAGATAAAGATATAATAGAGGCAAAATTTGGAAAAGAACAATTTGCAAAACTTCCTCAAGTAGCAAATTTTGCACTTAATCAAAAATCGTATGATGAAAATTATTCTAATTATGTATCAACTCTTGATATAAAAAATCTTGAAACAATCAAAATACTTGAAAGTGATAAATACTTTACAACAGTTACACCAATAATCGATTATGGTAAAAAAGTGATTGGGTATTATGTGATTGGAGAAGATATTTCTGATATTGAGGAACTTGTAGCACAATCACAAAGTTTGATATATACTGCTATAGGTGTTATTGTTTTTATTTTAATTGTAATTACATTGATAATCTCAATATTTTCAAGAAAAATTATCATTACTCCATTAAGAGAACTCGATGATGCTATTACAAGTATCAGTAAAAACTCAAATACAAGTGATAGAGTTGAAGTACAAAGAGATGATGAGATAGGGAAAGTTGCTAGTAATTTTAATAAATACCTTGAAAAAATAGAAGAGGGTATCAAACAAGATACAAAAGTAATCGAAGAAGCTATCTCAATTGTACATAAAGCAAAAGATGGTTTTTATACATATGAGATTAAACAAATAGCATCATCAAAAGAGGTTGAACAACTAAGAGTTAATGTAAATGAGATGTTAGTTGTGACTCAAAATAACTTATCAATGATTACAGAAGCACTAATCCAATTTGGAAATGCAAAATACGATTATGCAATTGATGCAAAAAGTTCAGGAAATGTTGGTTCACTTATTAAAGGAACAAATGCTTTAGGTGTATCGGTATCAGAAGTTTTATGTATGGTTAATAATACTGCATTGAGTTTATCAAATAATGCAGAATCATTAGCAGCTACAAGTGAACAGTTATCTGCTTCGTCTACACACCAAGCAGCTTCACTTGAAGAAACAGCAGCAGCAATAGAAGAGATCACTTCAACAATTAATCAAACTGATGCAAGAACAAATAAGATGTTACAAATTGCAAGAGAACTACAACAAACAAGTGTAGATGATAACAAACTTGCGCATCAAACTGGTGAAGCGATGCATGAGATTGATAATGCAACAGATGATATTGTTCAAGCTATTACAATAATTGATCAAATTGCATTCCAAACCAATATCCTATCTCTGAATGCGGCTGTTGAAGCTGCAACTGCTGGTGAGGCTGGAAAAGGTTTTGCTGTTGTTGCTCAAGAGGTAAGAAACCTTGCTTCAAGATCTGCAGAAGCTGCAAATGAGATTAAAAAATTAGTAAATTTTGCAAGAGAAAAAACTCAAGAGGGTAAAAATACTGCAGAAAAAATGCTTGAAAGTTTTAAATTTTTAAATGAAAAAGTATCTGAAGTGACTACAATTGTTACAGGTGTAACTGAAGCTACTCACGAACAAAAAATTGGAATGGATCAAATCAATTCAGCCGTGAATCAACTTGATAAAGCAACACAAGAAAATGCAAATGCAGCAGAAATAGTTTCTACAAAAGCAACAGCACTTAGTCAGCTTTCAAGTGAACTTCTTTCAATTGTTAATAGAACAAGTTTTGATAAATCTAAAAGTGATTCAGTGTGTGATATAAATATGGTTTTTGATACAACAAAACTCAAACTTGACCATATTAAATTCAAAGAAACAAACTTTAAAGATGTAGGTGAATCTAAACAATGGACTGTTAAAAATCATCACGAGTGTGATTTAGGGAAATGGATAGAAAAAAATCAAAATGAATCATTCACTAATAATAATGATTGGGAAGAATTATTAAAAGCGCATGAATTAGTTCATAATGGTGTTCAAGAGTTTATCAATGTTGATGCAAAAAATAGAAATGATAAAGCACTTCATAGTATTGCAAGTAAAATTGAAGAGAATACTACAAAAGTATTTATTGGAATAGACAAAGTGAAAAAACACAAATGTGAAGAGATGCGAATCCATAATCATTAATGTTTTTATACTGTATGGAGTGAATTTTTTATTTACTCCATTTTCTAATCTCTACTTTATCTTCAAATCATATAAATTTTCAAAGTTCAAAACCAATTAAAGAAAACGCACTAGAAAGTGATGTTAAAATTTATAAAGTAAATCAATATGATAAACAAACAAATATAAACTATTAAAAATCTAATAAATTTAGTAAAATCAAACAAAAAAGGGCAATATTTATGAAAAAAGCTATCGTTTTAATGAATATGGGTGGACCAAATAACCTCGGTGAGGTTGATGTATTTTTAAAAAATATGTTTAATGACAAATATATCATTGGGGCTCCGCAACCTATTCGAGCTATGATTGGATGGATAATTCGTAAAAAAAGACTCAAAGAAGCACAACACAACTATAGTTTACTTGGTGGTGTATCACCAATCGTAGGGCATACAAAACGACTTGTAAGAAGATTAGCAAAAGATGTTGATGCTGATGTATTTCATGTGATGAGATATACTCCACCATTTGCAAATGAAGTTATTGCAAAAATTAAACATTATGATGAAATATATGCAATACCTATGTATCCACACTATTCAAGTACAACTACAAAATCATCTTTTGAAGATTTACAAAAGTTTGCAAAAATGTATGGAGTTGCTGATAAATTAAAAACTATGGATTCTTATTATGATGATAAGTTATATAATAAAGCAATAGTTGAGCGTATTAAAGAGTCTCTAAAAGATGAAAATAGTGAAAATTTTACTCTTATTTTTTCAGGTCATGGGTTACCTCAAAAAACAATAGATAAAGGTGACTTATATCAAAAACATATTTTAGCAAATGTAGAAGCAGCAAAAAAAGAGCTAGCAGAGCAGGGAATCCAATTTAAAAGTATAGAGGTTGCTTATCAATCAAGACTAGGACCAATGGAATGGTTACGACCATATTTGGAAGATAAGTTAGCAGAAGTAGTTAAAACAAACAAAAAAGTGCTAATATATCCTACCTCATTCACAGTTGATAATTCTGAAACAAGTGGTGAACTAGATATAGAGTATAGAGAAGTTGCAGATGAGTTGGGATTTGAAGATTATCGTGTAGCTAAAGCTCCAAATCATCATCCTCTTTTCTTAGAGTGTTTAAAAAATATTTACAAAAATATGGAGTAAAGTATGAAAATAGGTGTATCATCGTGTCTTTTAGGCACACAATGTCGTTATGATGGAGCAGGAAGTAAAGATGGTTTTGTAGTAAATGAGCTTTCAAAATATTTTGAACTTGTGCCATATTGCCCAGAAGCTATTGTATTTGGAACACCTAGAGAGTCAATAAGACTTGTAGAGGTTGAAGGTGAGATAAGAGTTATATCTAACAAAGAGCATAAAGATGTTACTCAAGAGTTAGAAGATATTTCACAAAAACTTGCACTTGAGGCATTTGAAGAGAACCTTTGTGGTTTTGTCTTTAAAGCAAAATCTCCATCATGTGGAATAGAAAGAGTAAAACTCTATGAAAACAATAGTAATATGTGTGAGAAAAAAGCGGTTGGCTTATTTGCACAAGCGGTTATGGATAAAGAGCCACTTTTACCAATTGAAGAGGATGGACGACTAAATGATCCTTGGCTTAAAGAGAATTTTCTTATGCAGATATTTGCATTTGCAGATTTGAAAAAATTTTTAGATGATAAACCATCTTTTAAAGATTTAGTAGAGTTTCATACAAGTTATAAGTATCTTGTTTATGCTAAAGGACAAGAAGCGTATAAAGAGCTGGGTTCAATTGTAGCAAATCATGATAAAGATCCTTTAGAGGATGTATTAGCAGAATATAAAGTCGCTTTTTTAGCAGCAATCTCTCAAAAAGGTAATATCAATAAAACATACAATGTATTGTTACACATCTTTGGATACTTTAAAAAACTTATTAACGCAGATGAAAAAGAGCATATCCTTACAGCCTGTCAAGAGTATAAAGATGGAATCATCCCTTTAATAGCAGTAGTAAAATTATTGAATTTATATGTAAAAAGATTTGATGATAAGTATTTAAAAGTACAGAAATTTTTAAATCCATATCCAAAAGAGCTAGCTTTAAGAAGTGATGTAAAAGCTTATAAATAATGAAACAAATTCTGTGGTTTAGACGAGATTTAAGAGTCAAAGATAGTGCACTTCTTCACCATGCAAGTGGTGAAGTTTTTCCTATTTTTATTTTTGATAAAAATATTTTAGATAAATTACCAAAAGATGATAAAAGAGTTACTTTTATTTATAATAGTGTTATAAATTTAAAAAAACAACTTCAAAATTTGGGTTTGGACTTAAAAATCTTTTATGGGTACCCAAAAGATATTTTTGACAAGTTAAAAAATGATTTTGACGAGGTATTGTGTAGTTGTGATTTTGATAGTTATGCATTAAAGCGTGATAATGAGATAGAATCATTGATCTCTATGCAGAGATTTTACGATAGTTATTTGATTCATCCTTCAAATGGCTTAAAAGCAGATGGAACTCCTTATAAAGTATTTACACCATTTTATAAAAATTTAATCCCTTTATGGGATTGCTTGCGTATAGAAGAGTATACAATATCATCAACTTTTAGTCTTCACAGTACAGATTATACTAATATACCTACACTTGAAGAGTTGGGTTTTTTATCCCAGCAACTTCCAACTTTTTTGTGTAAAACTGCTCAAAAAGTTTTAGAAGATTTTATTCCTAAACTTAAAAATTATCAAGAAGCTAGAGACTATTTTTATATGAATGGTACTTCAAATTTAGCAGTGCATTTACGCTTTGGACTTATATCTCCAAAACAAATTTTTAATATAATCAAAAAATATCCCAATAGTGAATTTTTTATACGAGAACTTTTTTGGAGAGAGTTTTATAATTATATATTGTATTATTTTCCAAAATCAGAATTTGAAAATTTTAATGGTAAAGAGATAACTTGGAATGAAAATGAAGAGTACTATAAAGCTTGGTGTGAGGGAAAAACAGGCGTACCTATAATAGATGCATCGATGCAATATCTTAATGTTACTGGGCTTATGCACAATAGACTTCGCATGATAGTAGCTTCATTTTTAACAAAAAATTTATTTTTACCTTGGAGTTGGGGTGAAAAATATTTTGCTTTAAAACTTTTAGATTATGAAGCAAGTTCAAATATTGGTTCATGGCAATGGGGCGCTAGTACTGGTGCTGATAGTGTGCCATATTTTCGAGTTTTTAACCCTTATACGCAAAGTGCAAAGTTTGATAAAGAGGGATTGTTTATCAAATCCGTTTTAAAAGAGTTGTCTGATGTTGAACCTAAACTGTTTCATAAAGAAAATGGTGTTCAATCGAATTTATTTTTAGAGTATCCAAATACAATTGTAAATATTAAACAGTCACGACAAGAGGCTATAGAAGCATTTAAATAATATTGTTTAGTAAATATACAATTTCTCACACAAAAAACCTAAAAATAGTGTATAATTTAAAAAATTTAATTACGAGGAAAAAAATGAAAAAAAATAAAGAGATAGTTATCTCTTACTATGAAAATCTTTGGAATAACCAAGATAAGTCTTATATTGATAAGTTATTGGATGATAATATTGTTTTTAGAGGTTCTTTAGATGTAGAAACTCATGGTAAAGAGGAGTTTGAAAAGTACTTTGATATGATTATATCTGCTATTCCTAACCTTTACCACGCCGTTGAAACAATGTTAGCAGAAGGCAATGCTGTATCTGCAAGAGCAGTTTACAATGGTACTCATAAGGGAAAACTTATGGAGTTCGAAGCCACAAATAACAAAATAAGATACCATGGTGCATCATTTTTTAAAATTGAAAACGACAAAATAGTTGATATTTGGATACTTGGAGATTTAAACTCTCTATATAAACAAATAAAATAAATATTAACTGTATGAGATGTTAAATCTCCTACAGTTAAATTCTCCACTTCAAAACCTTTTAACACTCTTTTAAACATAGCATAAATCAATATTCAGATACAATATAAAAAAATAAATAGAAGAAGATGCAATGATACGAGATACAATTGATAGTTTCCACTTAGAAGATATAAAAAATGATATACACCCTTCTGTTTTTTTTGAACATGAAAATTATGATCTCTTTATATTACGAATTCCCCAAATAGAAAATGATAAAATGATACTCCTTAGTAAAGCATTTGTTATTACTCATGATGGATATTATCACTATGAGAAAAAAAATGATACTTTTATTGATTTGGGAAATATGAAAGGTTTTTACAAGTTTTTAGATAAATATATCGATAATACATTAAAATTAATCACTAGCCGTTTTAGTGAGATAGAGAAAATAGAAGATATATTTTATGAAGGTAAATCAATAAAAGATTTCAATCAGCAATGGTTCTCTTATAAAAATGATTTTGTACGAATCAATAGACTTTTGTTTAAAGCTGTCGAGGTTATCTCTGATTTAATAGAAAACTACAAAAAAGAGGATGATTATCTTGAACGAAACTTTGAAGATATTCAAGAACATCTACAACGAGGATATAGAAATTCAGGACTTTTGTTAGAAAAACTTGATGCAATTCATAATTTTTATTTAATGCAAAACAATGAACAGATGAATAAAACAATTTATATATTGACACTTTTATCTGGTGTTTTTTTGCCGTTGAATTTAATTGTAGGTTTTTTTGGTATGAACACAACTTCGTTACCTTTTACAGTCAATGCAGGTGGAACATACAATGTAATTATGTTGTTAGCAACATCTGGTATAGTTGCGGTATTGGTAACAATGTTATTTAAAAATAGATACAAATAAGGTTTTAATTATGACTGAAAAAGATTTAGAACAAATAGAACAATTATCAAATGAATTAAATGAAGAGGTAGTTTTATATAAAGAAGATTTATCCTTTTCTCACCCTTATGATATTGCAGAAAAGCTTTTAAAACTCAGGGATTTAGATGAAGATCAATACTCTAAATCACTTCGTAAAATTCCAAGTACACTTCTTGCAGAAGTACTTTCTGAGATGCCAGATTTTGCTCAAGAGGAGATTGGTGAATATATCAGTACGAAAAAACTTGTTGCAATTGCATCAAACATGGATACCGATGATGCAGCAGACTTTATTCAAAACATTAGTGAAGATCATGAAGAGATAGCACAAACAATTCTTGAAAGTTTTGAAGAGGAAGATAAGGAGTTACTTGAACAACTTATTGCGTATGATGAAGATCAAGCTGGTGCACATATGCAAACTGAGCTTTTTAAGGCAAATGAAAATGAAAATATTGGAAATGCAATAAGACGACTAAAAGTTCTTAAAGAAAGTGGAGAAGTTGACAATATTTGGCACTGCCATGTTACAACAAATAAAGGTATTTATATTGGAAGTGTTGGACTTGAAGAGTTAATTATCTTTGAACACAAACTCACTTTTGCAGATATTCCGCAAGAAAAATTTTCTAAGTATCATATCTTACATACGTCTGATACAAAAGAAGCTGTGGATATGATTACAAACTATAACCTTACAAGTTTACCTGTTGTGGATGAGAGAGAGAAGCTAATAGGTCGTATCACATCAGATGATGTATATGATATTATCGAAGAGAGTGCAACCGAACAGATCTATAACATGGCTGGTGTTGATGAGGTAGCAGAGCAAGAGGAAAATATTTTTGAAATTGGAAAGGGACGAGCTTTTTGGTTATGTATTAATTTAATGACTGCAATCGCTGCATCTATTGTCATAGGACTATTCGATTCAACAATCCAATCTCTTGTAGCTTTAGCTGTTCTTATGCCTATAGTTGCGTCTATGGGTGGAAATGCAGGTACTCAAACACTAACAGTAACTGTTCGGCAGATGGCACTTGGAGATATTGAGAGTGAAGATGCGAAAAAAACAATATACAAAGAGGTAATAATCTCTTTAGTAAATGGCTTGATTTTTGCTTTAATCATTGGGGTTATTGCATATTTTTGGTTTCAAATACCTTTATTGGGTGTTGTTATTGCTATTTCAATGATTATAAATCTTGTAAGTGCTGGTTTTTTTGGAGCAATGATACCTTTAGTATTGCAAAAAGCAGGTATTGATCCTGCAATTGGAAGTACCGTTTTACTAACAACAGTAACTGACGTAGTTGGATTTTTTAGTTTCCTTGGTTTAGCTACTTTAATATTACTATAGTCTAATTTAAATAAAAGAGAGAAAATGGCAGATACAAAAAAAATTATATCTTATGCAGTATGTGAAAAATTCAATAATAATATTTACGAAATTTTACAACAAAGGTATAATGCTACGTTACAAAAAGATATTATTATTTTAACAATAAAAGATGATAAACATATTATTGTGTTTAAGTATGGTGTTTATGTAGCTTGGAATATTGATTTTGAAACGATAAAGTTTTTTGAAGATTTTATTAGTGATTATATGATTGAACCATTAGAGCAAACTTTAGTTGAGAATTTAGAATTTAGCTATGGTGATATGTTTAGAATTCATCTAGATCATTTAACATTAGATAATGATGAAATTTTATTAAAAGTTTCTATTTCTCATGCTATTGCTCAAAGTCTTAAAATAGAAAATTTTGAAAACACAATACAGTCAAGTATAGAAACAAATTCTATGATTCCAAAAGAACTTGCAAACACAGGTAAAATATCTTTAAGTAAAAAAGAGATTTCAAAAAAAATGGGAGAGCT
>JBATTX010000079.1:0-8243 GCA_049670825.1 Arcobacteraceae bacterium
TTGGTGATAGTCGAACTTTAGGATTACACATGGCTAGTACTATTTATCAAGATTTTTCAGATAATGAAAAAGAGTATTTAGGAATTACAGAGGGTCTCATTCGAATCTCTATAGGACTAGAAAAACCTCAAGATATTATAGATGATTTTTTAATCTGTTTTGAAGCATCAAAATAGTTATTATTTTAGATTAAAAAAGGGCAAGCTATAAAAGCTTGCCCTTTTTATTAGAACGTTTATTATGCTGATAAATGATCTAAAATATAACGCTCTAAATCTACTTGTTTTATATCATTATCTTTTGCTTTTTCATAAATTGACAAAACCTCTTCATTGAACTCTTCATATGGAAAGTGTGGAAAATGTAATGACCACATCTGTTTAATACGAGCTTTAGATACTGCATCTCTTGTCCAATCTTTAAAGCAATTAAATATACCAAATACAACAGCTGTAAATAAAATAGCAACAATAATTGAAGCATGGCAATCAAGCATTGCAAAAAGCTTATGTGCAATAAGCGCTAGTGGTACAAGTACAATATGAATTAGAAGTATAAACACTAAATAAGCTCTTCCTGTTCTTAAACGAAAACCTAGTTTTGTACCATCAAGTTTCATCCCTTCATTAAAAAGTGCATTTGCTTGCAAAAGTTCACTTAATTTTACTGGTTGTTTTGATATGTTGTATATATAAGATATTAAATTTTCTTTAAATTTTTCAAACATTCTATTATTCCTTTATTTAAGCAGATTATACATTAATAATATTAAAATTAAAATTTGACATATTGATATATTTTTTATATACTCCGCGGATGAATACAATAATTACAATTATCTCAATCTATCTTTTTATATTTATAGGATATTTTTTAAAAAAAATATTTAAAGGAGAGATAAATGAAAAAACTCTTATTTTACTTTCCATTTATTTTTTACAACCTATTTTAACATTTTGGGGACTTACTAGAGTATCTATAAATGAAGACCTTTTATATGTCCCAATTATATACTTACTTGTTATATTAAGTGTCTTGATATTTTTAATTTTTACTGCAAAGTATCTTTTTAATGATGAAAAAGATAAATCTATTTTTATAGTCTCATCACTTATTGGAAATACAGGTAATTTATCTATTCCATTAGGAATAGCACTTTTTGGAGAGAGTAGTGTACCATATACTAGTATTATAAATATTGCAAATGTATTATTTATGTATACAATAGGGGTTTATTTTTACGCTAAAAGCTCTTTTAGTATGAAAGATTCAATAAAATCAATGTTAAAGATACCCATCATTTGGGTGGCTATATTTGCATTATTATATAATCATTTTCAATTGCCAATTCTTCCTCAAATCAATCAAATATTACAAATGGGTGCATATGCAGGAATAGTTCTACAGCTTGTGATATTAGGTGTGTATTTATCAAAAATTAGTTTAAGAGGACATCACTATAAATTAAGTTTGAGTGTTAGTTTTGTAAAGCTGATTATATTACCAGCTGTTGGTATATTATTTGTATTGAATTCACATTTAAGTAATGACATATCTATTATATTGATTATTTCTTTATTTGCTCCACTTGCAGTGACAAATCTCAATATGGCCGCATTGTATGATTGTAAAGCATATGAAGTTGCTGGTGTGATTTTTGTAAGTAGTTTTCTATTTCTATTTTTGATATATTTTGATTTGGAGATTGTTCAGTATATTTTTAAGTAGTTGCGTTGTAATAAAAAAGGCTATCTAAAGTGTAGATAGCCTTTTCTTATACTCTGGAAGGAAACATTGCCTTCTCAGAGGCGATATAAATACATTTAGTATCTATATTGCTTCCTCATCCTCTTCACCAGTTCTGATTCTGATTATTTTTTCAACTGATGACACGAATATTTTACCATCACCTATTTTACCAGTTCTAGCAGATTCAGTTATAAGTGTTAATACTTCATCTACTTGATCTTCTGCAACAACTAAATCAATTTTAATTTTTGGCAAAAAATCTACAACATATTCAGCACCTCTGTAAAGTTCACTGTGACCTTGTTGTCTTCCGTAACCTTTTACATCTGAAACAGTCATACCAGTAATACCGGCTTCTGTTAGTGCATCTTTTACATCTTCTAATTTAAATGGTTTAATTACAGCTTCAATTCTTTTCATATATTCTCCTATTTAATAATTATACTAAAATGCTCTTTTGAATTCTGGGTAGGCTTCAACACCACATTCATTTACATCCAGACCTTCTAACTCTTCGTCATGAGCTATTCTAAGTGGCATAATCTTATTGATAATGAATAATACTATATAACTACTTATAAAAGCAAATAAAGCTACAACTATTACACCTTTTAGTTGTCCTAAAAATGTGATACCTTCACTTGGGTTATTTGCAAATATACCAACAGCTAAGGTTCCCCAAATTCCATTTACTAAGTGAACAGATAAAGCACCTACAGGATCATCTATTTTAAATTTATCAAAAAATGGTACAGCAAATACTACAAGTACTCCACCAATTCCACCGATGATAATTGGTTGATAAATATTATATAAATCAGGACCAGCTGTAATTGAAACAAGACCACCTAAAGCACCATTTAAAACCATTGTTATATCTAGTTTTTTATATTTTAGTAACATCAATGCCCCTGCTACAATAGCACCTGAGAGTCCAGCTGTGTTTGTATTTAAAATAGTAAGTGCAACTAAATCAGCATTCTCTTTTGATGCAATCGATCCAACACTTCCACCATTGAATCCAAACCAACCAATCCACAATAAAAATGCACCTAGTGTTACAAGAGGAATATTTGAAGCAGGGATTACTCTTACTGCACCAGTTGCTGTGTATCTATTGATTCTTGCACCCATGATAAGAATAGCTGCTAATAAAGCCCATCCTCCAGTTGAATGAATAACAGTACTTCCTGCTAAATCATACATAGAAAGATTTAAAAAAGTATTTTCTATAAAATTTGAACCCCAAGTTACATTTACAACTAGTGGATAAATAATAGAAGCCATAATAACAGCAAATATAGTTAATGGAATAATTCGTGCTCTTTCACTCACCCCTCCACTCATAATGTTGATTACTTTACCAACAAAAGCCATTTGAAATAAAAGAAAGGCCCATTTACTCATATCATTATTTCCAAATTCACCAAAAGCAACATGATATCCAATAATTAAAAAAGAAAATGATGCAAAGGCATAAATCATTGTGTTAATCATCAAAACAGATGTAACATTTTTCGTTCGTACAATACCAGCTTCTAGCATAGCAAAACCAGGTACCATAAATATAATAAGTACAAAAGAGAAAATTATAAATAAAGTATCTATAATATACGAAATTTCAGGTGTCATAGGCAATCCTTAAAAAGTTTGCAGTACTATAACATATAATTAAAGTGAATAAAAACCTATAATTGTATATAAAATATACAATTATAGGATGATAGGGAGTTCTAGTTTGAGCTTGTTTTGGTTAAAAAATATATTTGCATTCGCTTTACTTGCTTTTTCTTCTAAATAGTGGTTTACTTCTATTTTATGGTTGGCTGAAAACTCAAGAGAGATAATTTGATATTTTTTATTATCTATTACTTCATATTCACCAACTTTCATTCTTACTTTTAATGTAATCTCTTCATCATTAGCAAAATATTTGAAACAATCATTTAAACAAAGTAGAAATTCGTTGATGTTAATTTTCATTTCTGGAAGTGAGATGTCATAAATTTCATTGATTTTTAAATTGCTACTTAATAGTGTTGTATTTTTGGAGAGTTCTATTAAGCTAAAAATATTTACAAGTTTGAGTTTACCACTATTAATTGTATTTGATTGATTTGATACTACTTTATATAAACGAAGTGCAATCTCTTCATCTGAAGTGTAACCAACTAAAATTGCATAGTATTCATGCTTGTTAAATTTTAAAGGTATATATTTTTGAGAAAAACCAAAATCTTGGCTTGCATTTTCAACTGCTAGTTGAAATAGCTCTTTTACACTCACATAATTAAGCAAAAATTCTGCTTCCTTGTTAAATTTTGTTATTCTTCCATTTGAATTAAAAATGAAATAAGGATTTAAATCATACTCTAATAGTTTTTCGTAAAAATTATTCATGGTTATTTCCAAAGTATTGTTCTATTTTTTTTCGTAAGGTGATTCTATTTAAATTCAATTTTGTTGCCATTTGTAATTGAGACTTGAATTTTATTTTTGCCATATTTAATAAAGGTATTTCAATAATTTTTAAAAAGTCTTTATATATATTGTTTTCATCCAATTTTTTTGAAATATAATGTTCTAAAGCTTGATTGATATCTTCATCATCTAATGAATTTAAGAGTGTATTTTTATAAATCGATTTTTTAAGTGAGATTCCATTTTCAGAAATATCTAAATTTAAACTTTCTAAAGAGACATTACTATTATAAATATCATTTGCATTTTGAATATATATTTTAGAAATCTCTTTTAGATCCTCTTCTCTTTTTTCAAGAGGAGAAATATCAACTTTTATGGCAAATTGTTCTTCAATATCTTGTACAAGAGTTTTTGAAGTAGCTACAATTTTAATATTGGCAAGATTTTCTAAAAACTCTTTTTTATTCAGTACTTGATGAATATCTGTAATAATGAGCTCTTTGTATTGGTCGATATTTATACTATGATTGATCATAGATGTTTCTAAAAATCTTCCATCTAAAGATATTGATGTTGGCAAAATCTCTTTTGCAAGAAGTTTTTTCCCAACACCACCTTCGCCTCTAATAACAATATTTACAGGTAAATTAGCAGATACCTGTACAATATTTAATATTTTTTTTGATTCTTCTGATTTGGCTATAAATTTCTTCATTTTTTTTTCACTTACAATTATCTAGTTTATTTTGAATAAATTTTTTTACGTCTTCATATAAAACTGTTTCTTTAAAATCTTTAAAAGCTGCACCACTTGCATTTGGATGACCACCGCCACCTGCGAGTTTTTGAGCTAAAATAGAAACATCAAGTTTATTATTTGCTCTAAATCCAGCTCTACCTCGTCTATTGATATCTATAAAAAAGTCATAATCTTCATTTGCTTTTAAAAATGCATTTGCAGGAATAGAGATACCACCAAGATTATAAGTAAGTAGTCCTTTTTTATCTTGATAAAAAACTGTAAGTTCTTCTTTTTTATTATCTAAAGATTTTACAAGATATTTTGAGCTTAAATTATCCATAGTATCGTTATTATTATCTAATTTTAAAAATTCTTTTTTTATCGTATAAACATTTTCATCAAGTTCAATATGACCATTGTGTAAATCAACAAAATTCAAAGTTTGACCTAAAAGAAAAAATTTATAGTCTCTACTTTGTTTATTGAAAAGGGTATTATTAATCTCAAAAGATTTAGAAACCATACTCATACATACTTTTCCAAATTCAAACAGTTCGTTATCTTCTAGCCAAATATCAACAGCATTTATAGCCTGTATGAGTTTTTCAAAATGTAAAGGAGTTGAGTCTTTAAATGTAGAGTAATTTTCGCATAAATAATCATAAGTTATTTTTGTTGCACTTCTTGATGTATCTAAATAATACCAGTCAAACTTATCTGCACTTTTTTGTCCAGTTCCGTGATGATCTAAAAGCTGTAGTTTAACATTATGTCCTTCAGTATTAAGTGTTTGTATTTGTGAATCTAAATGTTTTGCTTCATCTGTTGTAAGATTTAAGTCTGTAATTAAAAATAAAATCTCTTCATCTTTATTACATTTTGATATATTGTGTAAAATATCTTTGATAAACATTTTTACTTCAATGCCATAGTTTGCATTATAGTATATAGCATCAGGAAAAACAATCTGTGTTGTAAATTGACAACCAAAGCCATCTAAATCGGTATGTGAAAGATGAAAAAATTTCATTTTATAATAAGTCCTTTGTATATGAAATAAACAAAATACTGTTTACTGTATATATTATAACCTATTAATTATAATATGTCTTTTAAAGTAAGCTGATTTAAGAAATCATTAATTTTAAATTGTAAGTTATTAAGTAATGGGAAAACTGTGCACTTTCCATCTTTATTTCCTTCACAAGTTTCAACAGAAGTTGTGCATTCAAATACAGTTGGCAGCTTTTGTTCTGCAATAGTTGTGATTTCCAATATAGTAAGTTCTTCACATGGTTTTTTGAGAGTAAAACCACCATTGTTCCCTTTGTAGGAATTAAGTATATTATTTTTGGCTAGGTTTTGTAATATTTTTGCTAAAAAAGATTTCGAAATATTTAATTCTGTTGCTAGTTGGTCTACATTTTTAGGTACATTGCTTTGTGCAATAGATACTAATGACAATAGAGCATATTCACTTTTTTTAGTTAATAACATTTATTTCCTAGATTTTATGATTCGTAAATTATACTGAAACGTTTTTGTGTAGATTATAAAGAGTTTGTTTTGTTTAATTATATAAGTTATAATTAAGAAAAAAGGTAAGCTTTGAAGCTTACCTTTATAATTATTTTGCTCTGATACCTAAATCTGAAACAAGTTGTGTAAATTTAGCGAAATCTGTTCTTCTTAAGTATTTAAGAAGTCTTTTTCTTTTACCAACCATTTTTAAAAGACCTAATCTTGAGTGATGATCTTTGTGGTTTTCTTTTAAGTGGTCTGTTAATCTTGCGATTTGTGCAGTTAATATTGCAATCTGCACTTCTGCAGAACCTGTGTCTTTTGAATCTCTTTGGTGTTTAGTAACAATTGCTTGTTTTACTTCCAAATCTAAAGCCATTTTGGGCCTCCTGATCGGTATATAATCTCAAAATGTAAATCATTATTTACAAAATGGAACGCAATTATATTAAAAACAATGTATAAAGAAGCTTAAACAATATATTATAACAAATTTAATTGTTTTAGTGTATAATCATTCGAAATCAATAAGGGTAAGAATCATATGGAGATAGAGCAGAATATATTTTTTGATGAATTCAAAAATAAATTAATTAGTCTAGAAAATTCTCTCATAGATGTACAAAGTGGGAATTATAGTAAAGAGGATATTAACGAAATTTTTCGTTCTATCCATACTATAAAAGGTACTGCAGATTTATTAGGAATGTTTCAAGTTGTTGCATTAACACATAAGGCAGAAGATATTTTGGAATATGTCAGACAAGACAAACTTACAATTGACACTCAATTATGTACACTTCTCATGGACTTAAAAAACTTCATATCAGTTCTAGTAGAAAATGTTTCTCAAGGTATTTTTGATGATGACACTTCTGAACATATTTTTATAGAATTTGAAAAAGAGTTTGCGCATATAATTAATATTGCTGAAAATGCACAGTATGAGTATCCTGAAATTAAAACAATTTTAGTTATTGATGATGCTGCATTGACACGATATATGATTAAAAAAATTGCTACAGATGAAGGTTATAATGTTTTAACATCAGATAATCCAGAAGATGGTTGGAATAAAATTAATGAAAATGCGGTGGATCTTTTGTTTTGTGATTTTAGTTCACCCAATGAGAAAGCAATGGAATTAGTTGAGATGTTAAAAATTGATTCTTCAACTAAAAATCTACCAATAGTGATGCTATTATCAAAAAATCACCCTAGTGTTAATCAATTAGGAAAATCAATCTCTGCAAAAGCTTGGTTAGGTAAACCAATTGAAGAAAACAAATTAAAATTGATTTTAAAAAAGCTTTTAGCCAAAAACTAGCTAAGATGTTGTGTGCTATAATGTACACTCAAATATTAAATAAATAGGAATAAAGTATGAAAGTATTATTAATAAAAGATGTAAAATCGCTAGGAGTTGCTGGTGAGATAAAAGAAGTAAAAGATGGTTATGGAAAAAATTTTTTAATAGGAAAAGGTCATGCAAAGCAAGCTACACCTGAAGTTTTAGCAGAATGGGAAGTTGAACAACAAAGACTAAAAGATGTTTTAGCCGCTGAGATACAAGAAGCAAATGAGATAAAAGAAAAAATTGATAGTTTTAAATTTACAGTAAAACATAAAGTTGGAGCAAATGGACATTTAATAGGAAGTGTTACAAACAAAGAGATTCAGCAAATTATGTACGAACAAGCAGATATCGCTATAGATAAAAAACAAATTACTTTAAAAGATAAGATTAAAACAGTTGGTATTTTTGAAGTTGATTGTAAATTAGGAAATGGTATACATGCGGTTGCTA
>JBATTX010000080.1:0-1698 GCA_049670825.1 Arcobacteraceae bacterium
ACACCATTACTTCTACTTTCAAAAGATGAAGATGAGTTTATACAAAATGTACAAAGCTTTGTAAAATGTTCTCATAACTCTGAAAAAGTACTTGCAGCAGCTGATTTTTTTGCAAAACTACTTTTAAATGTACAAGATGGTCAAAAAATAGAAGATGCAATCGTATTATTAAAAGATGGGTTTAACGGTTTTGTTAAAGAAAATGTAAAAAAAGGATTAGCTTCAAAAGGTACAAACTCATTTGAAACTATCAGAGATTTTGGTCCTGCTTGTGGAGTAGATGAAGGTTTGGCTGGTATTATTCATCTTTTAGTTTCATACCCTACAAACCTCAAAGAACTATTAGTTCAAAATGCAAAAGCTGGTGGAGACACAAGCTCAAGAGCGATGGTTGCTACAATGATTTTTGTTGCAAATAGTTCAAGTGATACGATTCCTGCTGAGTGGTTTGAAGTAAACGCAAAATAGATAAAAGCATTATTTTTAAACTTATGTATGGTATTATACATAATAAATCCATACATAAGGAACTACCATGAGTGCAAATGATGTAAGAAAAAATTTTGTTTTTAAAAAAGAAATAGCAGAACATCTTGAAGAGTTAGCCAAAAGAGATGGTAAGTCTATGACAACGATTATTCAAGAGTTAGTTGAAGAAAAATATCAAGAAGTTAGTAAAGAAGAAAAATTAGAAGCACTTTACAAGTTTGCAGGTAGTTCAAATGGTGATTTTAAAGACTTAAAAGTGCAAGATATAAAAGCTATGATGGGCGAAGATAAACTCAAAAGATGTGAATCATGAGTAAAAATGTATTTCTTGATGCAAATATATTAATTGATGTAAATGATAAAAAACGTTTGACGCATAGTAATTGTTTAATGATTTTAGACTATTTAGTGAAAAATAATTATAACATATACACTAGCTGTGATTTGATTACTACAATCTATTATTTGTTGTCTAAAACAAATAAGGAAAAAGCACTTCAAGATTTAGAACAACTCAATAAACTATGCACGATAATCGAATTTTCAAACAAAGAACTACTTCAAACAACAACTCTGATGAGAGAAGATAAAAAGTTTAAAGACCTTGAAGATTCTATTCAATATGTGTTGGCTTTAAATACCCAATGTGATTGTATTATCTCAAATGATAAAAAATTTTACAGTCCAGATATTGAGTTATTAAGTAGTGATGATTTTTTAAAGAAATTTGGAATATAGATGACGAATCTAGGAATTTATGAACGTCTTATTAATAATGCTATTGCTATAAAGCTACAAAATATGGATAAGAATGAATTTTATATAAAAACTACAAGGATTGAGAAAAATGAAGCTTCTCTTATCTTAACTCAGTATTTGTCAAAAATTATACATTTTTCTCTAAATTCAATTAATGTTGAAGATTCAATCGAAAATCAAATACAACTGACAAACAAGATTATCAATTTACTTAAAAATGAAATTGACAAACAAGATTTTTCTGAAAACTTATTAGATGTTAATACATCTTTATTAAGTGCAATACTTCCTAAAATTGATAGTAATATACTTGATTTTGAAAAACAATTAAAAGAAATAACTCCTTATAGCGGATTAACTCAAAGTGAATTGTTTACAGGAAGTAATGCAGGGATTTCTTTAGAAAGTGAATTAAGAAAGGAAATATTATCTTCTAATGAAATTTATTTT
>JBATTX010000081.1:0-2328 GCA_049670825.1 Arcobacteraceae bacterium
AAAAAAAAATACAAAGAAACTTCACAAGGTGGACTAGCCGTTCACTATGTTGAATGTTAAAATAAATAGCAAAAGGATTTAAAATGCAAAATTTCTCAATCAATAAAAAAATCTCAATCCTCATAGGGATCACAATTTTAATTTTAATGTCAGTTTTTACAATTTTTATGATTTCACATATCAATAAAAATCTAATCAAAGAACTTGAAACAAATCTACAAGTACAAGTTGGTAACTATTATAACACAGCAGAGATATACAACGATTCTTTAGAACAAAACTCATTAAATCTTATGAATGTTTTTGAAAAATCATTTAGAAACTTACGGGTAAGAGGAACAAGAACTGTTAAGATTAATGGTGTTGAAACTTTAGAATTATCTGATGGCTTTTCAAGAGTAAATAAAAACTTTGAGCCAGTGGATCACTTCACAAATTTAGCGGGAGCTACAGCTTCGGTTTATGTAAAGGACAAAGGTGAATTTGTACGAATTACTTCATCACTCAAAAATGAAAATAATGAAAGAATTTTACTAGATACAATAGATAAAAATAGTGAACAATTTAAAACAATAGAAAACAAAGAAAAATTTGTAGGTCTTGAAACAATTTCAGGAAAAAATTATATGTCTGTTTATGCCCCAATTATTCAAGAAGATGTAGTGATTGGAGCACTATATATTGGACTTGATTTTACAAAAGGTCTCGAATCTCTTAAAAAGAATCTCAAAGAAATTACAATAGGTCAAACAGGTTATATCTATATTATCAATGATAAAGGAGATGTACTTTTACATAAATCTATTGAAGGTAAAAATATTTTTAATCTTAAAGATGCAGATAATAAATTATTTGTGCAAGAGATAGTAGAAAATAAAAATGGGATTATTCATTATAACTATGAAGAGAATGGCATAACATCTGAAAAAGTTGCAGCATTTAAATACTATAAAAAATGGAACTGGGTTATTGTTGTTGGCTCATATCAAGATGAATTTTTAGAAATATCTACCATTGTACAAAACGTATTTATTGCTGCAACTATAATTGTAACACTTATTTTACAAGGTGTTATCTTTCTTTTAATTAATAGAATGGTTGCAAATCCACTCGAGAGATTCCAAACAGGACTTTTAAGCTTTTTTGCGTATTTAAATAAATCACAAGATACAGCAGAAAAGATTGAAGTAACAAGTAATGATGAGATCGGAAAAATGGCAAAAGTAGTTAATAAAAATATTGAAGAGATTAAGATACATCTTGAAGAGGATCATAATTTAATTGCCAATGTAAAAAGTGTAGTAAATGAAGTAAGTAAAGGACATTTAGAAAAAAGAATTGAAGCAGTTAGTACAACAGAATCACTACATGAATTAAAAGAACTTATCAATAATATGTTACAAAACTTAGAAAATTTTGTAGGTAAAGATATCAATGAACTGAGTTATGTTTTAGAACAATATACAAATAAGGATTTTACGCAAACACTTAAACAAGAGGTAAATGGTAAAATTGGTCACGAAATTGCCATGATGAATAATATCATCACGGAGATTTTACTCAACAATCAAGAAAATGGAATATCTTTAAAAAACACTTCAACTAAATTAGCCGATAAAGTAACACTATTAAGTAACAATGCAACCAATCAAGCAGCATCACTTGAAGAGGTAGCAGCTTCAATTACTGAAGTAACTGCAAATGTTGATCACACAAGCCAAAAAGCACAAAATATGTTTAGTATCTCATCAGAAACAAAAGAATCAGCATTTCACGGAAAAGACTTAGCAAACCAAACTGTTTTGGCAATGGAGCAAATTAATGAAAAAGTACATGCAATTAATGAATCAATTGCAGTAATTGATCAAATTGCATTCCAAACAAATATTTTAAGTTTAAATGCTGCTGTTGAAGCTGCAACTGCTGGTGAAGCAGGAAAAGGTTTTGCTGTTGTTGCACAAGAGGTAAGAAACTTAGCTGCTAGAAGTGCAGAGGCTGCTCATGAGATTAAAGAGCTAGTTGAATCTGCAACACAACAAGCTTTAGAGGGTAAAAATATTAGTACTGATATGATTGAGGGATTTGAAAAACTAGAATTAAAAATAAATGAAACAAATCATATCATAGATGATGTAGCAACTGGAGCGAAAGAGCAAACAAGTGCTATGACAAGCATTAGTGAAACTATCAATAACCTTGATCAATTTACACAACAAAATGCAGTTGTAGCAGAAGAAACAAATCATATATCAAATGAAACAGATAACATCGCAAATAAAATTGTACAAAATGTAAATCAAAGTATATTTGTAGGGAAACATTAAAAGA
>JBATTX010000082.1:0-4376 GCA_049670825.1 Arcobacteraceae bacterium
TAATTTAAATATAACAAACAAAGAGAGACTATATAAGATTATTGAGTCACAACATACCAATAAAGAGATAGCATCACTTTATTCAGCATTGTATCTAGCTACACCATTAAATACTCAAATACGCGAGCTATCGGCACAATTAGGGATATCTCACTTAATAGCAATTTCTGGATTTCATTTAGG
The DNA here is from genome assembly GCA_049670825.1 of Arcobacteraceae bacterium. Lineage (GTDB taxonomy): Bacteria > Campylobacterota > Campylobacteria > Campylobacterales > Arcobacteraceae > JAIOSF01. Next base: position 184 of record JBATTX010000082.1, read on the forward strand.
CGTAATTAGCTTTGTACTTTATTTTATTATACATTTTTGTTATTCACCATTGCATCAGAATCATTTCCCATTTAGAAACAAAAAATTTGATATTATGGTAGTAATTTCAGTGCTGTTATTTGCTTATTTAGTTTTTGTAGATACCCCAGCATCATTATTGCGTGCTTTCACAATGTTTATTTTTGCACTTTTTTTAATACGAAACAATTTTAAAATCATCTCTTTTGAAACATTATTAATTATCAGTTTATTCATTATAGCAATATATCCTCGCCTTCTTTTTTCTTTATCGTTATGGTTTAGTATTTCTGGAGTTTTTTATATCTTTTTATTTTTGAAATATTTTCAAGATACTAATAAATATATACAAATAATTTTGTTTAATTTTTGGATATATCTAGCAATGAATCCAATAACACACTATTTTTTTGGTACACTCAGCAAAGAACAATTAATATCACCAATACTAACTATAATTTTTACACTATTTTATCCTCTGAGTATAGTTTTACATTTTCTTGGTTTAGGAGATATTTTTGATAACTTTTTTGGGTATTTAATAGATTTAAATATTTATAGTATTGAAGTTTTTACACCCACATGGGTATTTATCAGTTATATTATAATGAGTTTTTTAGCTATATTAAATACAAGAAGTTTTATTGTATTTAATTGGATATTATTATCTTATAACTTGTGGCTATTTCATTTTATTTTTTAAAAAAATATGTTTATTTGGATCAAGCGTATCAAAAAAAGAGACTAACTCTTTATTATTTCCTTTTACTGCCAACATATAATTATCATTGGTAATATTTGCTCCATTTTGGACTAATAGTTTTGCTATAGCTGTATGTTTATTTTGTATTGCATAGTCAAGGGCAGTAAGATCAGTGTAATCTTTTACATTTACATTTGCACCATACGCTAAAAGTAATTGAACTGTATCCATATCACCTTTTTCAACAAAACTCATCAATAATGTAAAATTATTTTTATCTTTTGTATTTACATCTGCACCAGATTTTAATAACGCTTCTATCTCATTCATCTATAAATGCTCTCTTTTTGAAAAATTTGTTTATTGGGGTCAAAAGTATCGAAGTATTTTACGATTTGTTTATAATTGTTTTCCATAGCAAGCATATAACTTTCATCAGAAATATCTGCACCATTTTCAACAAGTAATCTTACAGCATCTAAATTATTCTTTTGAATAGCATAATCTAGTGCCGTAAAACCTGATAAATCTTTTATATTCACTTTAGCACCATAAGATAGTACTAAAGAGATTAAAGTTAAGTCACCGAATTGAGCACAATACATAAGTAATGTAAAATTTTTTTTATCTTTAGTGTTTACATCCGCACCATTTTCTAAAAGAAATTTTACTGCGCTCATTCTTTATACTATAACTTTAAACTATCAAAAATCATTTTAGCAGCATTTTTTCCATCTGCCGCTGCGCGAACAGCAAGATTTGCACCTCGAACACTATCTCCACCAGAATATACTTTTGAGTTTGATGTTTGAAATTTTTCATTAGTAATAATTCCATTCCATTTATCAAGTTCAATTCCTGCGTCTTTTAAGAAGCTTGGTACCTCTTGTTCAAATCCTAGTGCAAAAATAATTATATCAGCTTCTTCATGATACTCACTACCTTCAATATTTGATACACTTTGTCTTCCTGAGCTATCGGCTTCTGTCATCTGTGTTTTAATAATTGTAATACCTGTATCATCAATAGAAACTGGTGATACATTAAAAAGAAACTCAACACCCTCTTCTTTTGAATTAATAACTTCTTTTTTAGAACCAGGCATATTTTTTTCATCTCTTCTATAAAGACATTTAACAGATTTAGCCCCTTCTCGTACAGATGTTCTTAAACAATCCATAGCAGTATCACCACCACCTACAACTAAAATATTTTTGTCTTTTACATCAATAAAGTCAACTACTTCTTCACCAAAATTTCTTTTTTGAATTTTTGTTAAAAACTCCATAGCCAAATGAACATTAGGATTTTTTTCACCTTCTATTCCAGGAAATCTTCCTTTTGTCGCACCAATTCCAATAAAAATAGCATCAAATTCATCTTCTAAATCTTTAAAAGATTTATCTTTTCCTATTTCACAATTTGTATGTAGTGTCATACCAGCTTCAATAAGCCAATCAACTCTTCTTTGAACTCTATGTTTTTCTAGTTTGAATCCAGGAATACCATACGTTAAAAGTCCACCAGCTGTATTTGCTCGTTCAAACATCTCAACATCAAAACCAACTCTTAAAAGAAATGTAGCAGCACTAATACCAGCTGGTCCACTTCCTATAACAGCAACTTTTTTACCTATTTTACTATTTGCAAATTTTGGTTTTAAACCATTATCAAAACCTGTTTCACTAATATGTGTTTCTATTGAACCAATAGTAATTGCACCATGAGTATCATTTAATGTACAATCACCTTCACATAAAACATCTTGCGGACAAATTCTACCTAAAATCTCAGGAAATGGAGATGTTTCATTTGATAGATTAAATGCTAACTCTAAATCATTATTTGCAGTTTGTTTTAACCATGCAGGAATAATATTATGTAAAGGACATTTGTTGTGGCAATAAGGATCACCACAACCAATACATCGTTCAGATTGTTCTTGAGCTTTATGACCATCAAAAACAGTATAAACCTCTCTAAAATCTTTTATTCTTTCCATAACACCTCTTTTAAGAGGATTTGCTCTATCTACTTTTGTAAAATTTAACATATTTTTTAATCTCCCTGCTCTGGGTTTAATGGTAAAACAGTCATATCTTTTGGTTTTACCATCCAGAAATTTCTTATTTCTGATCTAAAGTTCTCTAGAATCTCTTGCCCTTTTTCAGATTCTGTATGATCTACATAATCTTTTAATAGTTTTTTCAAGTAAATTCTTTCTGATTCTGTATCATCTGTATCAATTCTTAATGCTTCAATTAACTCTTGGTTCATATTATCAATAAAATCTCTTTTATCATCATAAATAAATGCTAAACCACCTGTCATACCAGCACCAAAGTTAATACCTGTAGGTCCAAGAATAACAACAATACCACCTGTCATATACTCACAAGGTGAATCACCTGTACCTTCTACTACAGCAATTGTACCAGAATTTCTTACAGCAAATCTTTCACCAACATTAGCTCTAACATATAGTTTACCACCAGTAGCACCATATAAACATGTATTACCAGCACCAGCAAACTCAGAACCTTGTAGCTGTGGTTTAATAATAATTCTACCACCACTCATACCTTTACCAACATAATCGTTTGCTACACCATTTAAGTTAATATTTACACCCTTACTTAAAAATGCTCCAAATGATTGTCCAGCAACTCCTGTAAGGTTATATGTAATTGTTCCATCTGGAAGACCTGCATCACCATATCGTTTCGCTATTTCACCAGAAGTTAATGCACCAAAACTTCTATTTAAGTTTGATATTTTTGTATCTATTGTAATTGGATTCGATGGATTTTTTATAGAAGATAAAATTTTCTTAATCACTAAATGTGATTCTTCATTTTTATCAAAAGGTTCATTTGATTCAACTTGACAAGTATCAATTCCTTCTATTCTTCTTAATATATTTTGAAAGTCAAATTTTTGAGCAAACTCATCATCTAAAACTTTTAATAAATCACTTCTACCAACTATCTCTTCGATATTTGTATATCCAAGACCCGCTAAAATTTCTCTCACATCTTCTGCTAAAAATTCAAAGTATGAGATAAGTCTTTCAACTGTACCAGAGAATTTATCTCTTAAATCTTCATCTTGCGTAGCAACACCAACACTACATTTATTTGTGTGACAAATTCTTAAAATTTTACACCCTAATAACGTTAATACTGATGTTCCAAATGCGTATGATTCGGCACCAAGCATCGCTGCTTTTACAACATCAATACCAGTTTTTAATCCACCATCAGTTTGTAAATGAACCATACCTCTTAAGTGATTTGCTTTTAAAGCATTATGTGCTTCACTAAGTCCCATCTCCCAAGCATTACCAGTATGTTTAATTGATGTCAATGGAGCAGCACCAGTACCACCATCAGCACCAGAAATAATAATTTTATCTGCATATGCTTTAGCAACACCAGAAGCAATTGTTCCAACACCAATACTAGAAACTAGT
>JBATTX010000083.1:0-4321 GCA_049670825.1 Arcobacteraceae bacterium
TTTTACTAAAACGATTTCGCAATCTGTATCAATTTTTTTAGTTGTTAAATTTAGATTCATCTCTTTCCTTTTTTTCTTTCTTTTTTGTTGCTGTTTGAAAATAGTATATAATACTTCCACCAAATACTAATGCAAATGGGATAGCAACATACCAATGCTGTTTTGCTACCTCTAATAACTCCAATATCGCATCACCAAAATACCAAACAGGTAAAATAGTAATAGCAGCCCAACACCACGCACTTAATAAATTTATAAATGCAAATAGTTTTGCACTGTATCTAGTAAGCCCAATTGAGATAGGAATAATTGTTCTCATTCCATACATATATCTTTGAGCAAAAATGATTGGCCAACCATATTTTTTTAATAACAGGTGCGCCAATGCAAATTTTCTTCTTTGACCTTTAAACTTTTTATAGACATACGATTTGTTATATCGTCCAATATAAAAATAGATTTGATCACCAGCAAATCCACCAAGACCTGCTACAAATATAGCTGCAGGCAACCACATATCGCCAGTGTGAGAAAGTAAACCAGCCATAATAAGACCCATCTCACCTTCTAAGATACTCCAAGCAAATAAAATTATATACCCATATGCTTTCATAAGATATATAAATTTATTTGTTATACCCTCAACTGGTGCGTGGTATAAATTATAAGCTAAATATGAAAAAAATAGCAAAACAATAAATGTTGCTATTTTTCCAGAATGTTTTTTTAAAAATGTCATTCAAAGACCTTCTAGTCTAGATTTAATAAACTTTGAGCTTGAACCATATCTTTGTCCCCACGACCAGATAGATTTATCACTACTATTTTACCTTGTAATTGATCTTTTGCTTTTTTTAAATATGCAATTGCGTGACTTGATTCAAAAGCTGGAATAATTCCCTCTTTTCTACTTAACCACACAAAAGCATCCATCGCTTCATCATCTGTAATGTTATCATACGTTACGGTACCTAAGTCATTGTGGTAACTATGCTCAGGTCCAATTCCTGGATAATCTAACCCAGCAGAGATAGAGTGTGCTTCTTGAACTTGTCCATTTTCATCTTGTAATAAATAAGAACATTGACCATGCAACACACCAGGTGTTCCCTTTTTCAAGCTACAACCATGCATATCTGTTTCTATACCATGACCACCAGCTTCTATTCCAATACACTCTACACCCTCATCTTCTAAAAAGTGAGAAAACATACCAATAGCATTTGATCCACCGCCAATACAAGCAATAACTTTATCAGGAAGTCTATTCTCTTTTGCTAAAATTTGTTGTCGTGTTTCCCATCCAATGATTGATTGAAAATCTCTTACCATCATAGGGTATGGGTGGGGACCTGCAACTGTACCAATAATATAAAAAGTATCTCTTGCGTTTGTTACCCAGTATCGAATAGCATCATTCATAGCATCTTTTAAAGACTTACTACCACTTTCAACTGAAACAACTTTAGCTCCTAAAAGTTTCATTCGAAATACATTTAGTTCTTGTCTAGCCACATCTTTTGCACCCATAAAAACAGTACACTCTAACCCCATCAAAGCTGCAATTGTAGCAGTAGCAACGCCATGTTGTCCTGCACCAGTTTCAGCAATAACTTTTGTTTTTCCTAATCTTTTTGCTAAAAGCCCTTGAGCTATAACATTATTTACTTTGTGAGCACCTGTATGATTTAAATCTTCTCTTTTTAAATATACTTTACACCCTATTTCAGCACCAATATTTTTTGCTTCGTATAAAGGGTTTGGACGACCTACATACTCTTTTAAAAGTTCGTTTACTTCTGCCCAAAACTCTTTATCAAATCTATATTTTTTATAACTCTCTTCTAAATCTAATAGTATAGGCATTAATGTTTCAGGAACATAACGCCCACCAAAAATTCCAAAATGTCCATTTTCATCTGGATCAAATTTACTTGGTGTTGGGATATAATTATTCATATATTTTAAACCTTTTTAAATATCTAATACACTATAAACAGGTGCATGTTGTTTTATTTTTTCATCACCTTTTAAAAATGTTAAGTTCATTAAAAAACAAACCTCTACAAGTGAAGCTTTTGTATCATTGATAAGTTTACAAGCAGCATTTGCTGTTCCACCTGTTGCGCACAGGTCATCAATAATAAGAACTTTTGCACCCTCTTTATTTCTAAAAGCATCAAGGTGAATCTCAACTTCATCAAAACCATACTCTAACTCATATTTTTCACAAATTGTTGTAGCTGGTAGTTTTCCTTTTTTTCGAATTGGTACAAAACCAATCCCTAATCTATCTGCAAGTGCAGCACCAAAAATAAATCCTCTAGCATCTAATCCTGCAACATATTCAAGATCCATTTCAGCATATCTAGCTTCTAAATGATCCATCAAAAAACCAAAGGCATCTCTATCATTTAAAAGTGTCGTGATATCTTTAAAAACAATTCCTGGTTTTGGAAAATCAGGAACATCTCTAATGCTATCTAATAAATATTTTTTCTCTTCATCATTTAAAGTTACGCTCATGTGTTTCCTTTTAAAAATTATTATCTATGATTTGACAAATAGTATGTCCAAAAAGTATATGCATCTCTTGTATTCTTGGAGTATTATTACTTGGTACTATTAAGTTAATGTCACAAACATTGTTCATCTCTCCACCATCTCGACCAGATAAACCAACAGTTTTACACCCAAGTTCTTGTCCAAGTTTTAATGCACTTACTACATTTGCACTATTTCCACTTGTGCTAATACCTATAATAACATCACCTTCATTGGCTAAAGATTCTACTTGTCTATCAAAAACTCTATCGTATCCATAATCATTTCCAATAGCTGTTAAAGCACTTGTATCAGTAGTAAGAGCAATACCAGGTAATCCTCTTCTTTCCGTTTTGTATCGTCCAGTTAATTCAGCAGCAATGTGTTGTGCATCAGCTGCACTTCCACCATTTCCACATAATAATATTTTATTTCCATTTTTTAAAGCTTCCACAATAATCTCAGAAGCTGTTTGAATATTTTCTTCCATTGTGCCAATAACATTATTTATAGTTTCTAAATGTGAGTGAAACTCTTCTTTAATCGTATCTAACATACTTTTATTCCTATTTTAAAAATCTTCCTTGAAAAAGTTCAAGTAAAGTGTCAAATTTCACTAGATAAATTTTTATATTTCCTAATTCTTGGTCATTCTAGCAAAAAATCTTTTATGACTTGATAATATTTTGAACATCTTTAATTGAATTTATTATAAACAAAGCTTTTGATTGTGTTTCATCAAAACTATGTCCAGTTTTTACTTGTATTGTGTTTGGAATATTTGCATTCAGTCCAGTTTGTATATCTGAACCTTTATCCCCAATAATCCAAGAGTTTTTATAATCAATATCTAAAATTTTTGAAGCTTGATCTATCATACCTATTTTTGGTTTTCTACAATCACACTCTTGTGTGGGTGCATGTGGACAACAAAATATATCAGATATATCAATGCCATTATTCGAAAATTGCTCTTTTATCCATGTAGTTAAAATATCATATTGCTCTTTAGTATAATATCCTCTTCCAATACCAGATTGGTTAGTGATGACAACTAATTTATATCCTAAAGATTGTAAGTATTGTAAAGATTCAAAAACACCATCAATAAACTCAAAATCTTCAATCTTGTAAAGGTAGTTTTTTTCTACATTAATAACACCATCTCTATCTAAAAAAACAACCTTACTAGCCATTAGTACAACTCATAACTAACATCTCTTACTCCACTTTCATATATCTTTTTACATACTTTACTACTAGTTTCATTAATAGATACGTTTAATTTATTTTCAGTTAATTCAATAGAAATACACACATTCTCTTCTGAAAGAAAATCTACTTTTTTATCGGTAACATCCCAAGTTGAAGTATTAATGTTAACACTATCGGAGATTTTGTCTAATTTATTGTTTATCATATAATATGATTGTATTGAAGTTGTAATTGTAGATATATCTTGTTTGATTGTAGAAACTATTGCACTACTTCTAGTGTCTAAAAGTTTTGGAACTGCTACAGCTGCTATTATTCCTAATACAGCTATAACAAATATAAGTTCGATGATAGAGAAACCTTTTTTTGAAGAAGGTTTCATCTTTTATTCCCACTCGATCGTTGCAGGTGGTTTACTACTAATATCATAAACAACTCTATTGATTCCATCAACTTCATTAATGATTCTTCTACTCATTTGTTCTAATATGTCATGTGGTATATGTGCAAAAGTTGCTGTCATACCATCAATTGCATTTACAATTCTGATACAAGCTGTGTT
>JBATTX010000084.1:0-7284 GCA_049670825.1 Arcobacteraceae bacterium
CTGTTTCCTTTCCTTATCTCAAATTACTAAAAACTAAAACTAAAATCAATAGAACTAAGATACCAATTCCCATCCATTTTAATGAACTAGATAAGTTACCATTTTGCATAGAAGTTCCAACTTCTGCGCCATCTACAACTCTGTTGGCTACACCATCAACTAAAGTATCAATAACTTTCATATCAACCTCTTTGTATGAAAATTTTGATATCACAAAATATACTTTACACACAACATAGTCCCAAAAATGTGGTAAGTAGTATTGATTTACCAATAGTTTATAGATAAAACTTTTTTCAAACTTACTACTATAGTACTCACCATCTTTATTATATTTAAACACTGCAATCGCAATTCCACAAAGTGCAATCGCTGTTGTAACTGCAATTAAAATATAAAATGTAGTACTATCTACATGAATATCTAGTGTTGGTAAAACATTGGTTACCATATGTACAAATTGATGTTCAAACCACCCTGCACTGATTGCTAAAATTGCAAGTGGAGTCATCGCACCAATAACAAAACCGTATGTTTCATGAGGATGTTTGGTTGTATGGTCATATTTCTCTTTTCCATAAAATACATACATCACTAATCTAAATGAATAAAATGCAGTTAAACCAGCAGTCAACCACAATACTCCCCATAAAATATACGAGTGTGTTCCAAAGGCAACCTCTAAAATCAAATCTTTAGAGAAAAATCCTGCAAGTGGGAAAATACCAGCAAGTGCAACTGAGGCAATTGTCATAATCAATGCAGTTTGTGGCATATGTTTTTTGAGTCCACCCATTTTTTTGATATTGATCTCATCACCCATAGCATGCATACCATTTCCTGCCCCTAAGAAAAGAACTGATTTGAAAAATGCGTGAGTAGCTAAATGAAATAGTGCTACCCAATATGCTCCAAGTCCAGCAGCTACAAACATATACCCTAGTTGTGATAGTGTTGAAAATGCAATAATTTTTTTCATATTTGTTGCAACTAAAGCCATCGAAGCAGCTCCTAAAGCTACAAATCCACCAAGTGCAGCTATAAAATACCCAACTTCTGGAACAATAATAAATATCTCATTTGCACGAATTACTAAATAAACTCCAGCTGTTACCATTGTTGCAGCATGAATTAGTGCAGATACAGGAGTAGGACCTTCCATTGCGTTTGCAAGCCAAGTATTAAATGGAAATTGTGCTGATTTTCCCATTGCACCTATAAATAAAAATGCAGCTATTGTAATAATCAATCCATGGCTTAGTGTTGCAATTTGTGAAAATACAATATCGTATTGTAAACTTCCAATATTCCAAAAAATCAAGAACATACCAATCAACATCCCTAAATCTGCAACTCTATTCATGATAAACGCTTCATTAGCTGCCCATGATGGAGAGATAGAAGAGTATGGTGAAAGTGTTGAATAAGGTGACTCTTTTAAATCTTTCGATTTTTTAATATCAGCTTTGTGATACCAAAATCCAATCAATCCCCAAGAACACAATCCAACACCTTCCCAACCTATAAAAAGTCCAGCAAAATTATCAGACATTACAAGTATCATCATTGAGAAAACAAATGCTGATAACCAAGCAAAAAATCTATTGAAACTTACATCATGATCCATATAACCAATAGAGTGAATATGCACCATTGTAGAAACCATAGTTACAACAACCATCATCACAATACTTACTTGATCAACCACAAATCCAAAAGGAATATTTACATTTCCAATCACTATCCAATCCATCAAATTCACATGAACAATTTTTTCTGTTGTGTATACATAATATAAAAGATTGAGTGAAGCTATGAGTGATACAGCTAACAATAGTGAAGTTAAAATTCCAATAGGAAGTTTCTTTTTTGTATTTCCAAAAAGTGCCGCTATGAGTGAACCTACAAGTGGAGCGAATAAGGCTATATAAAGATAATTTTCCATCATTAGCCTTTCATACTTGTAAGAGTTGTAAGGTCAATGTTATTGTGTTTTTTATACCACAATACTAAAAGTCCAAGTCCAACTGCGACTTCACTTGCTGCAATTGCAATGATAAAAAAGGCAAACATCTGACCAGTTAAATCTCCATGAAATTTAGAGATAGCAGCCATACCGATATTTACAGCATTTAACATAATCTCTGTAGAGAAAAAAAGCATTAAAAGATTTGTTCTTTTAAATACCCCATACATCCCTATCATAAAGATAATTGTACTTAATATTAAATAATCATTTAGTGTTATACTCATTTATTATCCTTTGCAGTATCTATTGCATCAAGCTCATCTTCACGAAGTTCTGTTGTTGAGATATCCATTTTTTTACCAGATAAAATAATTCCACCTATCATAGCTACTAGTAACATCACAGCAGCTACCTCAAAAGGTACTAAATACTTTGTAAATAAAACTACTCCTATATCTTGGGTATTTCCATCTATTGTTCCATATAACTCAGCTGCCATTCCCACTGGATAGTGTGCTGTTACATTTGCACCAATAATTGGAGCCACAAAAATAAACACAATAATAAGTGCAATAATTCCAGTTAACATAAAAGTTAATCTTGGATTTTTTGGTGACTCTTTTATCTCTTTGATTGAATCAAAAAACATCATACCAAAAGCATATAAAGCCATAACAGCGCCTGTATAAACGACAATTTGAACAGCTCCTAAAAATTCAGCTCCAAGTAAAAAGAAAAATGCTGAGATAAATATCATCCCAGCTGCCAATGAACTTAAAGCATACAGTGCATTTTTTGTTATCACGGTAATACTAAACATCGCAATTGTTAAAAAAGCAAACAGATAAAAAGCTACTACTTCAAACATCAATCATCCTTAATACGCTAATGGGGTTTTTTTGATTCTATCATCAGCATCTGGAGAAACTGCTCCAAAACCTTGATACTCTAGTTGTTGTTGAAGCTCTGCAAATGGAGTATGCATATCCTCTTTTAAAACAAAATGCTCTCGTTGTTCACTTGCATTTTCATATCTTCCACCATGAACAATAGCAAGCTCTGGACAAACTTCTGCACAATATCCACAAAAAATACATCTTCCAAGATTAATAGTATACTCCATAACCTCTTTTCGTGAATTTTCATCTATTTTAGTGTCCATTCGTATACAGTTTGCTATACAGATTTTTTCACACAATCCACAGCCTATACATCTTGTTGTTCCACTTTCTAATAAAGCTAATAGCTTATGTACAGCTCTATATCTTGGGCTTATTGGAAGTTTTTCTATAGGATATTTTGTATTGTGTGATTCATTATTGAAAAGTACACCTTTCATAATCTTAAATGTGATTCCAAGACCTTTGAATAACTCTAAACTCAATCCTCTTGAACAAATTTGCTTGAATTTATCCCATCCAGTTTCGGGGTATTTTTCAATATCCATCAAGATATACTCTTGACTTCCTACATTTCTCTCTTTTAAATCTTTAAAACTCATCATGGCTCCTATAAGATTACAATAGCTGTTACTAAAATATTTAATAACGCAAGTGGCATAAGTATTTTCCAACATAACCACATAAGTTGATCTGGTCGTACATGTGGCCACGATGCTCTTGTCCATAAGAATAAAAAGATTAAAAACATCACTTTTAAAATAATCGCAAGAGCGCCTGGAATAATCCATAAATCATTGAATCCACCTAAAAACATTAAAGCAGTTACAAATGAAACAGTAAATAAGTTTGCATATTCACCAATAAAAAACATCCCCCATCTCATACCTGAATACTCTGTTGCATACCCTGCAACAACTTCAGCTTCATGCTCAAGAAGGTCAAATGGTGTTCTGTTTGTTTCAGCATATCCAGCAATTAAAAATAACAAAAATGCTAAAGGCTGTGTAAAGATAAGCCAGTTTTGAATTCCACCAGCTTGGTAGTTGTTGATATCAATCAATGATAAACTTCCAACTAACATCAAAGGTGCAAGCATCGATAAACCTGTAACAACTTCATAAGAAAGAAGCTGAATAGCCGTTCTAGCACCCCCTAGAAGTCCCCATTTATTTGCTTGTGCCATACCACCTAAAAGTGGACCGTATAATCCTGTAGCCATAACACCCATTACAAATAACACACCAACATTGATATCAGATACTATCATCCCTGGTACAAAAGGAACTGCTGTCATCGCTATAAATGCAGTAGCCGCTGTAATAATAGGTGCAATCATAAAGATAAGTTTATTTGAGTTTTGTGGAATAAAATCCTCTTTTGTAAAAAGTTTTATACCATCACAAAGAACTTGCATCACTCCAAATGGACCAACATGAGAAGGTCCTGGTCGTCGTTGCATAAAAGCAAGTACTTTTCTCTCTATATAAGTAGTAAATCCTGCAAGGGCAGAGAAGACTGCTAAGATGATTATACATTTCGCAATTATCATTAGTACATCATTATCCATAACCTACACCTTTCTTAAAATTGCTTTTTCAAGTCTATTTGTAAATAAAGCTTTTGTGTTGATATTTTTATCAAATGTTGGGATATATGATATCTCACCTATTAAATCTTTATCAACTTTCACATCAAGAGTAAGGAGATGATTATTTGCTTTTATCTCAATTTTATCACCCTCTTCAATCTCTAATTTTGTTTTCAGTGTTTCAGATACATAAAGAGCTACTACCTCTTTTTGAAGTTGTCTTGCAGCTGCTGTGAATTCATTGAATTGATTTATTGTATTTCCTGCATAGATAATATATTCATTCTCTTGTATTTCTAAAGTATGAAAATTTGAATCGATCACTATATGTTGCACTTTGAGTTCATCGATATTTGTACCAATACCTTCATCTTCCATCTTCTCATCTGTAAAGTGTTGATCTAAATCATCAATATCTACACCCTCTTGAATCTCACCTTGGCTATCTATGGAATATCCTCTATGTTCTACTCTATCATTTGTAAAATGATTGTCTAAGTCATCAAATTTTATACCATTGAATATCTCTTGAGTATAATCAATGGTGTATTGTGCTTTGTACTCTAAAATCTCATTTGCAATATCATTTAAAGTGTAGCCATCATACCTAATCGCTGCATTTGTTGGTACAACATTTTTGTCAATATTTACAAAAGTTCCCTCTTGTTGATTTAATGGTGGCATATCAAGATTACCATCACCTAAAGCACTTATCTCATAATCTGCTTTTTGGTTATATCCAAAAGTTTTTCCAGAAATCACCTCATCTAAATCACATAATTGACTTACACCTAAAGTGTTTGTTTGTGTAGGAGGAACGATAACTTTAAAGTTTGTATACTTTTCAACTAATCCAGCAAGTTGTGCTATTTTATTTGCATTTGGGTGTTTGATACAATCTTCACCAATGATAATCGAAAAAGTATCTTTTTTGAGTAACATATCAGTAAGAGTTTCAAGAAGTGTTTCATCAGCACCTATCTTATCAAGAAGAGTAGTATAAGTGTATTCTACTTCTGTTGATACCTTTTTAGGTACCATCTTAGTAACCTCTTTACTCTCACCTGTTTCCTCATCAACAACAACTTCTACTACTTTTTCTTTTATAGTTTCCTCTACTGTTTTTGTTCTTTGTTCTCTAAATGAAGCTAAATACTCTTCAATATTTTCTGGTAAATTAGTTGCAAACTGATCTAAAATGAAATATAAAACTGCATCTTCACTAAAAGGTTTATTTGCAACTGTTTCAATGTTTTTCCCTTTTTTTCCAAAACCTTCAATATGTTTATCACCCATACAGTGGAAATATAATCCAGCACCTTTGTTAATCGTAACAGAGTTGTTAAAAGCATATTTTACTGTTGGAGCATCAGATTTTAAAAATGAACCTACAGATACAACAAAGTTACTATTGTGAATATCTTCTACTTTTCCATTATAGAAACTTTTTCCAGTTACTTTTGAATAACTTTGCATAAAGTTTTTAAACTCTAATGCATCTTTATTGATAAGTTTTAGACCTAATTTCTCTTTTAAAAGTTGTAATATTTTTGCCTCTTCATTAGTGATGTATGAGTTAAATAAAATAGTATCTGAGTTTTTAAGAGTTTCAACTGCTTTCGTAAACTCTTCTTCGTCTTTTTGTGCACGGTTAAGATAATCAAATCCAAATCGAGCTGCACCACTTAATGAAGTATAGTGTGCATCATTTTTTACTCTATAGATTGATTGTTCTTTATTTTTTACGATATTTGTATGTTTTACTTCATAATACATCAATGAACAATCTGAGGAGAATGGATTTGATGCAGGGATTCGTGTAAGCTCCCAAGCATTTGATTTGTACTGAAAATCACTACTTACTAATGCCCCAACAGGACACACAGCAATACACTCACCACAATCGATACATTTATCTGCTTCAAAACCAATAAGACTTTTATTAAGTTTATTCCACATTGCATACGCATCTTTTGGCATACTTGCTTTGTATTCTGCACTAAGAGCATCAGCTCCTCTTTTTACAGTTGAAAGCGCACTAGAACCAATCATATCTTTACATACTGTTACACATTTTTCACATACAATACATAAACCGGGGTCATAGTTCATCACACCCCAATGTGCAGTAGGTCTTGGTACATCTTTTACAGAATAGTGTTGTTCATCAACTTTCATATATAAACTATAGTTTTGAAGTTCACACTCTCCACTTTGATCACAAACACCACACTGTAAAGGATGATTTACATCATAAACTTCCATTATTGATCTTCGTTCTTTCTCAATATTTGGAGTTTTTGTGGTGATATTCATCCCCTCTTTTACTTTTGCATTACATGAATATACCTGTTTCCCATCTGCTTCAACTAAACAAAGTCGACATGCAAGTGTGGGCGAACATTTAGTTTGATAACAAATTGCTGGGATAAAAAGATCATTTGCTCGAGCGACATTTAAAATTACTTCGCCCTCTTTAGCAGTACACTCTTTCCCATCAATAGTTAGGTTTACTAAAGTACTCATTATGAATTTACCTTTTTAATTTGCACCTGCTTAAATCTGTACCCCGATATAATCTCATCATCCATTGCATTTTCTACAATAGGATATAAAGCAATAGTTCCTCTTACAGATTCATCAACAACAAAAGTTTTTTTCGCAGTTGTTGTTCCATATGTAATATTTACACTATCACCATCTTTTATTTTTGCAGCCATAGCAAAAGAACTGCTTCCTCGTAAATTTGTATCTTCACTCTTTACAACATAGATAACTGAACCGTTGTAAGTATTGATATCAGAAGTCTCTTCAAGTTTGATATC
>JBATTX010000085.1:0-1774 GCA_049670825.1 Arcobacteraceae bacterium
TATATTACACAAGGGAAATAGATGGAGTTAAGTACATGGTTATTGTATATTAGTGTTATTAGTTTACTTATATTTAGTCCAGGACCATCAGCTTTGCTATGTGTTTCAGATGGATTAAAATATGGCAACAAAAAAACCATTCCAACTATTTTAGGTGGAGCAATAGCTGCACTTGTACTTATGACGGTTTCAGCTATTGGACTTGGCTCAATTTTAGCAGCATCAGAAACACTATTTTTTATTATCAAAATTGTTGGTGCATTTTATCTTATTTATCTAGGAATCAAAACTTGGAGAGACTCTGATTCTCATCTATGTAATGACTATTCGAAACAAGAAACATCTCTAAACTATTCATTCTATTCTTTATTTCAAAAAGGTTTTATGGTAGGAATTAGTAATCCAAAAGATCTATTATTTTTTATTGCTCTTTTTCCTAGTTTTATGGATGTTACTCTTCCTCAAACTCAACAGTATATTATTTTGGCAATTACATGGTTTATCATTGACTGTACATCAATGTTTATCTATGCAGGACTTGGTTCAAAAATCAACCCTTTTATATCAAAAGCAAATAATATAAATATACTCAATCGTACTATTGGTAGTGTATTTGTGTTTTTGGGTGGACTTTTAGCCTTCTCCGCTTATATGAGTAAAAAATCATAAAAGAGATAGAAAAAATTTAAATCTTATATATCCCGTACATCTACAAAACTACCACTTTCAAACTTGGTACTTTGTTGCACAAAATTATTCATACGAATAGCTGCTTGTCTAGCTGTTTGTATCTCTCCCTCTTTTAATCTTTTTGCCGATGGAAACTCTTTATCATCTATGTTAAATCGTATAATATCTGTCATAGGGGTTTCTATAACACCTGGAGCAACTGCTAGAAGTTTTGTACTTGTCATCTCCTTTGAATAAAGATTGATGAGCATATTCAGTCCAGCTTTTGATAAAGAATATGCTGCCCAACCTTTTGAGCCATTTACAGCTGCTCCTGAAGAGATACCGATGATTGTTTTTACTTTTATGGTTGCTAAGATATCTAGTAACTCTTTATTTGCATATACATTTAGTGCATACACCTCTTGCAACTCTTGTGTAGTGATAGCAAGTGATGATTTTATCTCCCCTAACATACCAGCATTTAAATAGACTAAATCTATATTTTGAATATCTTGTATACTTTGTGTAAGATTTGTTTTGATATTTTGTATATCTGATAAGTCACACTCTATAAACTCAAAGTGTTCATTTTCATACTGTGGTTTGGTTCTGCTTATTCCAAATACCTTCCACCCCTGCTCTATGTAATATTGAGTAAGAGCCAGACCAAATCCTGAACTACAACCTGTGATAAGTATATTTTTTTTCAAATTAATTTACCTTGTGTTTTATTGCAATTATTATAGTAAATAGTAACTTTAGTTTATCCATTTTAAGTCCATATTTAACGATATTTCTATATCATAAATCACTAAATTATAAGGGTTTCAAATGATTATAGATTATAAAGATGTTAATGATTTAAATAGATATAAAATCATGTCAGATACAGTAGTTCCCCGCCCAATTGCTTGGATAGTTACAGAAGATGATGGTGTGATAAACGCAGCACCCTTTTCATATTTTGTACCACTTTCTTCAAATCCACCAGTAGTGATAGTTTCTATTGGTCAAAAAGAAGCAGGCGTACCAAAAGATTCTTTACACAATATTCTCAAACATAAAAAAGCAACAATTTGTTTTGTAAACAAAGATAATACAA
>JBATTX010000086.1:0-3266 GCA_049670825.1 Arcobacteraceae bacterium
TTAATAGAATCAAAAAGTCGAAATAAGTTTATAAACTTATTTCAAAACCTCTTCTATACTCTCTTTGATTTTTGCAGGATTTGAAAAGTGATCTACTTTTGCTTTTAGTTTCCCATTTTTATCGAAAATATATATAAACGAAGTGTGTGATACAGAGTATCCCATCGCTGAGTTTTCTAGATTTACTTTTTTGTAGTATGTTTTATATCGTGAAGTTATATCATCTATAGTGTTTTTGTCAGAAGTTGCACCTAGAAAATTTGGATGAAAATATGCAGAATATGCTTTGATGTTTTCAAGTGTATCTCTATCTGGGTCTACACTGATAAAAAGACCCACTACATCTTTTGCTTTCTCGTCTGGAAGGTCATGTAAAGCTTGTGCAAGAGAACTAAGTGAAGTAGGGCAAACATCTGGACAGTATGTGTATCCAAAGTATATAGCCAATACTTTACCTTTAAAGTCATCTTTTGTCACTTTACCATCAATTGTATTTACTGTGAAGTCATATTGTTTTTGCTCTTTATAATCATCTACAAAAGGTTTGATAATAACAATTAACATCACAGCAACCATTACAATAACAAGAAGTTTAAAAAGTTTTTTCATTTATATATCCGTTTTGAATTGGAATCTCGCTCCAATAGTTTTGTTTAGTTTCTCAACTCTTATTTCAGCATTCCACAGCATGCCACCAACAGGACAAGTTGGAAGTGTACCTACCGCTTCATAGTTTCCATTGCCTAAGTTTTTTATAGGCATATTTAAATCCCCCATAAACATATTTGTTGCATAGATATTGAGGTTTAGATTTTCAAGGTTTTCATTATTGCTTTTGATAAAAAATTTTATCTCTTGCATGAGTGGGATTGCTTTTGGTGAAATTTCTAGTTCAAAAGTTGTACCGTCTTGAATAGTAATTTCGCATGGAGAGTTGTGTAGGTCACAGCTTTGTTTTTGTGTTACAAAATCTGCTTCCCCTTTAACTGATTGATAAAGGGTATTAAAATCTATGACAAAATACCCTACAACGATACAAAGCACGATAGCTATAGAGGTTATTGTACTTTTTAGATTACTAGGATTTTGTTGTGTTGACATAGGTTTTAGTTACTATTTTTCATATTATGGTTCATTTTACTATGATCCATATTGTGATGTTTCATCCCACCCATTACAGATTTTATAGGAGCTGTGATTGTTTTTGTTTCCCCATTTGATAACTCTAATGTTAAAGTTACAGTTTCACCTTGTTTTAAAGGATTGTGTAGTCCAATAAGCATTATATGGTATCCACCTGGTTCTAACATAGTGTGTGAGTTATGAGCTATATCTATTTTTGGAACTTGATACATTTTCATAACACCATTTTTCATATCATGAGTATGTAACTCAACAACTTTAGCAACAGAAGAGCTAGCTTTTACAATAGCAATATCAGAAGATGTAGTGTTTTTTACAGTCATAAAAGCTGCAGAGTTTGGAAGACCAGGAGGTGTAGCTCTTACATAAGCATCTTGAACTTCAATACTAGAAGCAAACAGAGTCGAAACACTTAATAGTGCGAAAGTGATTAATTTTTTCATAAATATTCCTTAATTATGTATTATATAATTTAAGTGTTAAATGAGTGTTAATATTTCTTAAATGTTTGAATTATTCTGAACACATCTCGATACCGATTTTTAAAAATCCCGTAAAAGCGGCATTGTCAAAGGTAAGGGAGTCATCGAGGTTTTTTTTCATCTCATCTAAAACTTTTGTATAGTTTTCATAAAATTCATAGCTTGGTTTTGGTTTGTAGACTAAATCATTGAGTTCAAAATATTTGATGATATTTTTTGTTGTAGTTGGTTTGATGAAATAGTGTGACTGACGATTGATACTATAGGGAACGATACTTATAAGGGTCCATTTTGCTAAGTTGTATTGTGCTAAAAATTCTACTAATCCTTCGAATCCCTCTTTTTGATCTCCATATAAAAGCTCATAGATTTCGATACTTAACATATCTTTTTCATATGAGTTAAGAGTAGCAAGTGCATCTTTTAGTTTGAGTTTGTCAAAAAGTGAAACCATCACAGACTTTTGAATTGTTTTGAAAAAACCATCAACTATGATGTTTGGGTTTGAGAAGTTCTCAATTTTGAGAACCTCTTTTGCAAACTCCTCTAGTTTTTCAGGTTTGAACTTTTTCATAGTTGGAAAAAAGTGTTCATCTTTGAACCCTTTTGGATATCTATGTAAAAACTCTGATTCAATATCTTTTAATTTATGAAGAAACATATGATCTATTAAAATTTTTTTATAAAACCAATAGAAAGAGTATTAAGTTTATAGTCAACACTATTATCATAATTTGCAGTCAAACCTCCAGTAGCATGTAAAGTACCATTTTCTTTTGCTACATTATTAAACTTTGTGTATAAATACTCTAAAGATAAAGTCCAATCTTTGCTGATTTGATGTTCTATACCAACACCTGCATTAAATCCAATTTTGAATTTATTGCTATCTTGATGTATAGCAGCATTAAAAGCATTGTCTGTTTTGTCAAATTCATATTTGAATTGAGCCAAAGATAATCCACCTACAGCATAAAATAGAGATGAGTGGTATGCATAACCGATTTTAGGTTGTAGATTGATTATCCAATCATGTGAAAGTTTTGTATGCACATTAAAAGTTTTAGTTGGAGCAGTATCATAAAAAATATTTCCTGAGTTATATTCATTCGAATAGTTTGCAAGGCTTAAGTCAGCTTCAAGACCATAAACTACATTTTCTATTTGTATATTATGTCCTAAAGAAAATGTTGCACCTATATTATTGTCAGAATTAGTATTACTACTATGAGGTGTAATTAATTCAATATCATTACCTGTGTAGTAGTTACCGGCACTTATATTTGATGAGTTTTCTACTGTGCCATGGTTATAATTTAAAGAAACCCCATAATAGTTTCCTACCCAGTTTGTAGTTGTATCCGCTAATAGTGTTGTTCCTATTAGTAAAATAGATAATGCAGTGTGTTTCATGTATATCCTTTTATATAATAAAAACAATTATATCTATAAAGAAATAATATATTGATAATATTTTAAATTTTTTTTAAATTTATTCACTTATAATGGTTTTAAAATAAATAATTGAAAGAAATAACACAATGCAATTTAACACAAGATACAATACAATCAACAAAGAAAATATCCAAGAGATGGTAGTAGCGTTTTATACAAAAATATTAAAAGAAGACAATGAAGTTT
>JBATTX010000087.1:0-10747 GCA_049670825.1 Arcobacteraceae bacterium
ACTCGTATGAACACAGAAGATTACGTTCAGCAATAGATCGAAAAAAATACTATAAATACTATCGTAAATCAAAGAAAAAAATTAAATATAAACAAAACGATGAAAAAATAGAAGCTACTATGATAGTCGATGAACTTCCTGAAGAGTTTATGTTAGAACAAAGAGAGTTATTTGAATTAGCATTTAAGAATGTAGAGCAATATTTGCTTCTTCATCCTGAGGCAGAAGCGGACTTGCAGAAAATTCAAGATGAGTTTAATACTAAAATCAAAGATTTTACAGATGAAAATATTAAAAGTTTGGAACTTCTAAATTATTTAATACCTATTTTAATTTTTCACTTTCATCTGTTTATCCTCAATATAATTCAATTGAAAAATTCTGAACTAGAAGAGCCAATTTCTGAAATAGATTTTTTCCCAAAGTATCAAGATTGGTGGATTAGTGAAATGTGGTCAAATGATAATGCTTATTTTGCTTTGTTTAAATGGAAAAATAGTGTAGCAGATTTGTGTAAAGTTGGAACTCAAAAAAAAGTATGGGAGATTATTTTTAATAATTGGATTTTTGTTAAATCTTTACTTTCTGAAAAATCGACACTAGCTTATGAGTATCAATATATTTTCGATTCTTTGTTATATGATTATACAAAACTTGAGTCTGAAATAAATGAACAAAATATTTTGAATTCGCAAGCTGATTTAGAAGCATTTATTAAAAATGAAGACCTATTTTCTGTTATGCCAGAGCACAATGTAATTACACCTTATGTTCAATACAAGTTGAATACTCCATTTAATACACACAGCAAACAAGAGTAATCTTGTAGACTACTCTGCTATTTCTTTTAATGGTTTTGATAGATAATATCCTTGAAACTCATCTATCTCAATCTCTTTTAAAATTTCAAAAATTGTTTCACTCTCAACAAACTCTGCAATTGTTTTAATACCTAGTTCTTTCGCAAAAGTAACAATTGATTTCACGAGTGTTAAAGCGGTTGAATCATTTTGTATATTTCTAATGAGTGCCCCATCAATTTTAATGTAATCACTATGAAAATTTACAATATGATTAAGATTTGAATAGCCAGATCCAAAGTCATCGATAGCTATTTTTACTCCATGGTGTTTAAATCGTTTTATAAAATTTTTAAATAGTTCATAGTCTTCAATTTCACTTGTTTCTAAAAGCTCTAAAATAATTCTATTTCCAATATTTCCATATTTAACAATTTGTTTTTCAATTTCACAAAGTAAAATATCATTTTTAATGTCATCATATGAAATATTAATCGTAAAATTCTTTGAACTCTTTTGCAATGTTTGAAATGCTTTTTCAATGATAATTAAAGACAAATCATGAAATTTATTTTCTTCCATTGATATTTTCATAAATTCAGCAGGGTAGTATATTCTTTCTTGACCTTTTTCATTATTAGCAATTCTCATCAATACTTCATATTTTAAGATTTGTTTATTTTTATCACAAATAGGTTGAAAAACAGGAAAAACGTTTTCTTGTTCAATTGCATTATCAATGATAAAACTAAAGCGTTCATTATTTTTGTATTCATTTGTCAAATCTATATCACGAGAATATATTTTATACTTTAGTCCATTGCTTAATGCAAACTTTAAAGCCATTTCCGCTGTTTCAATTGGTGTGTGACTTTTTTTACTTCCTGCTAATACAATGTTAAATCTACAATTTTGAAGAACTTCTTGAAGAGAGGCAACACTCTCTTCAAAGTTTGATTTTTTATCAATTAAATAAATAAATTTATTTAAACTTTTTTTATATACATGCACTGAATTATTTGTTGCAAATCTCAATTTACACTCAAATTCAGACATATAACTATTTGATTTCTCTACTCCAGATAAAGTTTGTAAAACATGGAAGTTTTTAATATAAATAATGATGAAATTTTTATTTTGTACTGTTTTTAAATCTTGATTGAGAGTTGTCATATTTTTAAAACCAGTTACAAAATCACAATTTTTGAAGCAAATATCTTGTAAAACTATTTGTTTATTTTGCTGTTTTTCTTTTTCAATGACTAATGCAATTTTATGTAAAACTTCCAAAAGTCTTTCTGTTTTTACTGGTTTTTGGATATAGTTTGAAATTCCTGTATCTATAATAGATTCTAAAATATCACTATCATTATATGCCGAGATTGCTAATATCTTTTGTTCATTATTTTTTTCTAAAATAAGTTTTGAAAGTTCAATCCCATTTATAACTGGCATATACATATCAGTAATAACAATATCATATATAATATTGTTATTTAAATCCTCTGTATATTTAGTTATTGCTTCTTTCCCATTACTACAAGAACTTACATTATCAAACATATTACGAAGAACTGTTGCAAACTTTTCTCTAACTTGTTCATCATCTTCAACATACAATACTCTAAGATTTTTTGTTAATTTATGAATCTCTTCAATTTTATTTATATTTTTCATAGTGTATTATAAGAAAAAAAAGTGCTAAAAAGTGTCAAGTGTAAGACTTTTTTATAAATAAATAGTTTTATAACTGGGATTGTTTATTAAAAGATAAATTTTTTTTTGTTACATCAACAATAAAGTTTTGCTTTATTAATTCTCTACCAATTAATAATGGAAACTTCATGTTTTTTCTAAAACTTAATGATACCTCCATCATATATTTTTTACCATAGATAATAATTGGGGTTTTAATAAAATATCGTGTTTGACTTATCCCATTTGAACTTTTTACGGCTGTTATTCTAGAGATTTTTTTTGTGATGAAATCACCTGTAAATTTTTTATTGTTTTTATCTAAAACAACAAATTTCACAAAACCATTTTGAAGAGGTGTAATCATACTACAATGTATTGAAGAGGTTTTAGCGCCAGTATCAATTTTGGCGTTTAGCGATTTGAGATTGAATTCTGGTAAATCAAACTTATCACTTTTACCTAAAAGTTCACTTGCATTTAACACAAGTGAACAGAGAAAATAAAGGAAAAATATTTTCACTTTTGTAAATAAAGTTTTTCTAAAATTGTTATCATACTATTTATAGATTTTACTGTTGTTGTTTCTTGAACAGTATGGTATCCAATAGTTGGAAGTTGTAAAGTAGTTCCTTGAATTGCACCTTTTGTGGCATTGATAATTCTACCAAGTTCTGTCATTCCCAAAGAACCTTTTACACCATTTTGCTTCATAAGATTTTTTAAATAGGCATCTTTAAAGTGATAGTTTATTTTATTGCGAATACAGATGTTTTTGATGATATTTTTTAATGGTGATCGAAACACTCCATTTGCATCTCTATTTCGTAAAACTATATCTAAATGATTTATATCTTCTACATTTTTATATGGACTAGTATCTAAAACAAGAAGTTGATTTGTTGAAATTTCAAATCGTCTAAAATACTCCAATAAAAATCTCCAACTTTTACCAGCTTCTTCAGATGCTGTAAAAAAAGCTGTTCCTTGGTATCCTAAGTGATACAGATAGATTATAATGGCAACAGAAATAACGTTATCAAGCTGGGCTGAAACTAAACCATCTTTTATCTCTAATTGGTCAACAAAACCTATAGGAGTACCTGGAAAAAGGTGTTGAAATTCATTTACTTTAAAGATAATATTGTTTCGTCGTTCACATAAAAATGCTTTTTCGATTGTTCCCAAACCTAAGTAACTTCCAGACCATGGTTCATACGCCTGAACTTTTTTATTTACAAATCTATCTGTAAAGTTTTTTAAAAGTTCTTCACTATTTGAATTACCTGTTAAATCTGCTTGATTCTTAGCTATAAATGCTGCATATTGAAATTCATTGTGTCCTGTACATATTAGACCATGTCTATCCGCGTGAGCAGATATATATCCAGATGTTGGATTGTCTCCTTTAACTACTAATACACCATCATAGTATTCTATTGTTAAATCAAGTTGATCTAGCTCTTTCTTTACTGTCATAAAAAAAGGATGTTCAGCACCTACAACCGAAGGTATTCTAATTAGTTGTTTTAAAATATCGTAAAATTTTTCCATTTATTCTATTATCTCTTCATTATTAAGTTCGTGAAATTCACTTTGTTCAATTACTTCTTCATTGAAGTATTCTATTTTATCTTCGGCTGCTTCAAGGTTTTTAAAATTTGCAATATGAAAAACAGCATCTCCCTCTTGTACAAGAGGAATCTCTGATTTTCCTATAATAATACCATCAAATGGTGCTAACATCTCAAAACTTTTTTCCCCT
The DNA here is from genome assembly GCA_049670825.1 of Arcobacteraceae bacterium. Taxonomy (GTDB): domain Bacteria; phylum Campylobacterota; class Campylobacteria; order Campylobacterales; family Arcobacteraceae; genus JAIOSF01. The sequence continues at coordinate 4,261 of JBATTX010000087.1, forward strand.
AAAGGCTCATCAATAAATGCTATAATTTCATTTTGTTTTACAGTATCACCCAAAGCTTTAATAGTTCGTAGCATTCCACTTTCTATAGAACGAATCCATTTACTACTTTTTGTGATTACTGGAGTTTTAGGAGTTTTTTTTCTGACAACTTGTGGAAGCATATCATTTGCTCTTAATACATTTACCAATCCATTAACCCCAATTCGAATACTTGTTTCATCAAATCGTAAAGCCTCTCCTGCTTCATAGAGTAAAATTGGTACACCTTTTTCTTGTGCAACAGCTCGTAGTGATCCATCACGTAAAGCAGAATGCAATACCACAGGAGCTCCGAATGCTTTTGCTAGTTTAAAAGTATATTCATTTTCGATGTTGGTACGTACTTGAGGAAGGTTAGATTTATGAATAGATGCTGTGTGTAAATCAATTCCTAAATCACACTTTAAAACAATTTCATCAAAAAATACTTTTGCTACACGACCAGCAAGGCTACCTTTGCTACTGCCTGGAAATGAACGATTTAGATCTCTTCTATCAGGAAGATATCTTGAAAGATTCATAACACCATACACATTAACTATAGGTACAAGTATCAGAGTGCCTCGTAACCGTTTCAAAATATTTAATGTACGAAATCGTCTTATAATCTCTATACCATTAAGTTCATCACCATGTATAGCAGCACTAATAAATACAACAGGACCATTTCTTCGTCCTCTTATTACCCTTACTGGTAATTGAGTAGGAGTGTTGTAAAGTTTTGGTAGGTCAAGGTGAAGAGTAACATTTGTTCCTCTTCTTATTTCAACGCCACCTAAAACAAATTTTTCAACCGGCATTCTTATGCTCCAATATTATCTCTTTTGATTTTTCTTTTTTTAGTTGGATTTTCAGGACATCTAGGAGTTACATTTTTCTCAATATGCTCCATAATTTTTCCTGCGATATCTAACTTAGTTGATTTTTCAATTCCCTCTAATCCTGGACTAGAGTTTACTTCCATAACCAATGGACCTCTTGCAGATGGAATCATATCGACACCACAAACACCTAGTCCCATAGCTTTTGCAGCAGCAAGTGCTGTACTTTTTTCTTTTCTATTGAGTTTATATGCAGTTGCACTTCCACCTTGATGAAGATTTGATCTAAAGTCACCCTCGGCACCTTGTCTTTTCATAGCACCAACAACTTCACCACCAACAACTAAAGCTCTAATATCAGCTCCACCCGCTTCTTCGATGAACTCTTGTACTAATAGGTTAACGTCCATTCCATAAAATGCATCAAGAACTGATTTTGCAGCTTTTTCACTATCAACTAAAACAACACCAACACCTTGAGTTCCCTCTAAAATTTTGAGTACCAATGGCGCACCACCACTTAACTCGATGATATCTTTTGCATTTGATTTATTTGATGCAAAAACAGTTTTTGGCATATCTACATCAAATTTTGAAAGTACTTGTAAACTTCTTAGTTTATCTCTACTTCTAGCAATTGCTAGGTTTCCAGATACACTAAATACATCCATCATCTCAAAGTGTCTTACCATAGCAGTTCCGTAAAAAGTACGGCTAGCTCCAATTCTTGGAATAATAGCATCTGGAATAGGAAGTTCTTTCCCTTGATAGTTGATTTTTAGTTCACCTTTCATAATCTCAATAGAACATTTTAAATAGTCAATAACTCTAATTTCCCAACCTTTAGCTTCACCAGCTTCAACTAATCGTTGTGTTGAATATAAACTTTTATTTCTTGATAATATATATACTTTCATTTTTAATCCTTTTTACTATTTAAATTTTCTTCACTAACATCAACTAAAAATTTTCCACTTAAAAATCTTCTTCCAACAAGCATTGGAAATTTCATATCGGCTCTATTTGTTAATGAGATAACACTTTTGTATTTTTTTCCAAAAAATTTAACAGTTACTTTTATTGATGGTCTTTCTTGTAGTTGACCATTTGAACTTTTTACTTTTTTGATTTTGTATATTGGAAATGTCATTCTTTTCCCATGATACGCTTCATGTACTTCATCTAAAAGTGTAAAAGTTACTGTGTTTTCTTGTTCATTTATATCTATGTGATCACAATGCAATGCATTGGAATCTGCGCCTGTGTCAATTTTTGCATCTAAATCAAACAACTCTAAATCAATAATAGAGATTGTTTCTCTTCGTCCGACTATTTTTTTACTCATTATTTAAAACCTTAATTATATGTAATATAGATATTATATACAATTAATAATAAATAAATGTTCTATTTTTTGTATATACAGAGAAACTTTTTTCATAAAGCTTAATAATTATATAAATAGGATAAAATTTAAGTATTATTTCGTTAATTTAAGAGTATTATACATATCAAAAGGAGTTTGCTAATGAGAATAGAATATGCAGGACCAAGGCCTATGATATCTCAACATGGAGTTGAGTTCAAAGAGGGTAAAGAGGATAAATATGTTTATTTAATGATATCTATACAAATATTACAGGCTATAGATAAAAACTATGAAGGGCATAAATCGTATAGTTATGATACAACTACAAAAAGATTTACCAATAATGAAATTCATAATATATTAGATTCTTACTCAACAACACTTGAACAAGATGTAGAAAATGAAGAAAAATCATATACATTAAAAATCGATGAAGAGATAGAACATATAAAAACTCGAGATAATTTAAAAGAAGCAGAAAAAGATGCTTGGATAAATAATCTTGAGATAATGAGAAAGTATAGAATACAACGCTCGATAAATAAAATTTACTATATGCATAGTATTGAATTGATTAAACAAATTATCAAAAGAGAAAAAATCAAAGAGATCGATACACCTTTTTTTGAAAAATATTGGCATGTGTTACAAACTATCCAAGGGGCACTTGAAGAGGGCAGAAACTCTGTTCATACAAATTTGGAGATTCAAAAAGTTGGTGATGATCAGATGATCGCAAAACTTTTTATAGGATATTAATATGTTCAGAAAATCATTTTATCCTATCTTTTTACTATTAATTGCTTATTTACTTTTTTCTAGTAACGATGCTAAAACAATTGTAGCAGGAATTGCTATTTTTCTTATTGGTATGGTTTTTATGGAGGATGGTTTTAAACTTTTTAGTGGAGGAATTTTAGAAAAAGTCTTAGAAAAAAGTACAAAAACAGTTCCTAAAGCTATTACTACAGGATTTATAGCAACCGCTATTGTTCAAAGTTCATCTTTACTTACTATTATTATCATCTCTTTTTTAAGTGCAGAACTCATTAGTTTAAGTGGAGCTATTGGTGTAATTTTCGGTTCAAATATAGGTACAACAACAACAGCTTGGATAGTTTCATCTTTTGGTGTAAAAATTAAAATAGCACACTATGCGATGCCTATGTTGATTTTTGGAGTAATTTTTCGATTCAATGAGAACAAAACCTATCAAGGTTTAGGAAATGTACTTGTAGGTTTAGGTTTTGTATTTCTTGGTATTGGATATATGAAAGATGGATTTGAACACTTAAAAGATGGTCTTGACCTTGCTCAGTTTGCAATTGGTGGGTACCTTGGAGTTTTAGTTTATATTGTAATAGGTGCAATTGCAACAGTAATTATCCAATCAAGTAGTGCAACTATGGCTCTAATTATAACTGCTTTAGCAACTGGACAAATAGAGTATACAAATGCATTGGCTTTAGCAATTGGGGCAAATATTGGTACAACAGTTACAGCGATAATTGGGTCTTTATCATCAAATGCAAATGGAAAAAGACTTGCAGTTGCTCATTTTATTTTTAATATTGTTACAGGATTTATAGCGATTGTATTTTTATATCAACTCTCAGAGATAGTTGATGTTTTAAGTAAACTCATAGGAATAGGGGGAGAGGATTATGCTATGAAGTTAGCATTATTTCATACTGTATTTAATATTATTGGTGTTTTGGTTGTTGCCCCATTTACACACAAGCTGGTTACTTTTTTAGAAGGTTTATTTCAAGAAGCAAAAAATGAAATAGAACGTGCTAAATATCTTGACAGTATTGTATCAACAATTCCTGAGGCTGCATTACAAGCATTAAAAAAAGAGATAGTACATCTGTATGATGATACAACAGATGCTTTATTGAAAACTATCTCTTTAAAAAAAGAGGATATTTATCAACAAAATAGTGATAATATCCCTTTAGTAGTAAATGCTTCTATAAAACCAATTGATTTAGATACAAAGATTTTTTATGATAAAAAAGTAAAATATCTTTATAGTGATATTATTAGTTATGCATCAATTTCACAAGAAAATATGACTATAGAACAATCAGAGATGGCATATGGATTAAAAGTTGCTTGTAGACAAATTGTTGAGACTATTAAAGATTCTGATGAGATACAAAAAAATATCAAACTCTATATAAATAGTAAAAATGAAGAGATAAAACAAGAGTATAACGTGTTAAGAACAGCAATCGCTACGACACTCAATGGTATATATCTTTTACGAAATAACGACAATGATGAGATTGATATTTTAACAAATATTAAACTACTTGAGGAAAACTTAAAAAAATTAGATCTTATTGGAAATGGTAAAATAGATAAATTGATTAGAGAACATAAAATAGAACCTAAAATGGCAACATCTCTTATCAATGATAGTACATTTGCTTATGATATTTCAAAAAAACTTTTAAGTGTAGCCAATACTTTATGGATAGAAGACCAAGAATTACAAAAATTAGGAGATGAGTTATGAAACTAGAAAAATTGTTTAAAAAATTGGAATCATTTTTTGGAATGGATAAAAAAGAACAAAAAGAGAAAAGTAAAAAAAGAGAGAAACTTTTTGAACAGTTAGAAGAAAAAATTCAAAGTAAAAAAGAGAAAATTAAAAAAACTACAAATAAAGAAAAAAAAGAAAAACTCAAAGATGAAATGGAGATGTTAAGAAAACTTCTTAAAAAATATTCACTTTAAATCTTTATTGTAATCATAATGTAATCAGATTCTAATAATATATTTTTATATTATTAAAAAGGTACCATTGTGTTAGACAATAAATGGAAGAAAATAGTTTCAAAACTCGACTTTGCTTTTCAACCCATCGTGAATGTAAAAAGTGGAAATCTTTTTGCGGTTGAGGCATTGTTACGTAACTTTCATGAAGCTGGAAATTTTCACTCAATTTTTAATCTTTTTGATGATGCTTTTCATGATGGAATACTTTATCAACTTGATTTAGAACTTCGCTACAAAGCATTAGAAAAGTTTTCAAAATTAAATATCAAAAATATACAACTCTTTTATAATCTTGATAATAGATTACTTTACATGCCAGATTTCAGTCATGGAAATACATCGTTAATCTTAGAAAATCTTAATCTTGATAAAAAATCAATCTGTTTTGAACTTAGTGAAAGAGGAACTTTACAAGATCCAAGTTCTATTACTACAATGGTAAATAGATATAAACAAGAGGGATATGATATAGCTATTGATGATTTTGGTACAGGAATAGCTGGGTTACAATTACTTTATTATGCAGAAGCTAATTTTATTAAAATAGATAGGTTTTTTATACAAAATATTCAATCTGATGCGAAAAAAAGATTATTTTGTAGTTCAATTATCAATATGGCACATATCATGGGTATGCGAGTTATAGCTGAGGGTATTGAGTCAAAAGAGGAATACTATACTTGCAAAGATTTAGGTGCAGATTTATTACAAGGATATTTTATCCAAAAACCGAAACTTGAACTAGAAAAAATAAAACCTAAATATGATGAAATAGCAGATTTATTTAAAAATGATAAACGATACTTTTCAACAAATCTTGTAGATAAACAAAAAATTGAAGTGATAAAACCAATCTTGATAGAGACGAGTTTACACGATCTATTTATTTATTTTAAGGAAAATCCAGAGAACTCTTTTGTTCCGATTGTTGATAGACTCAATAATCTTTGTGGTGTGATTTATGAAAAAGATATAAAAAAAATATCTTACTCTCAGTTTGGAATTGCTTTAGCAAAAAATGACAATGACCATACAAAAATCAAAAAATTTATCAAACATGTTGTTTCTGCTGAGATCACTTGGGGTGTAGATAAAATCTTAGAGATTTATAATATGAATAAACATAGCACTAGTGGTATTTATATAACAAAAAACAACAAATACTTTGGATTTTTATCTGTTCATGATCTGCTTGATATTTCGTATAATAGAAACTTAGAGATGGCAGAAGATCAAAATCCATTAACAAAACTACCTGGAAATAAAAAGATTGAAGAGTATTTAATCAATGGTTTTGATAGTAAAAAATTATTTCATATAGTGTATTTTGATTTTAATGATTTTAAACCTTTTAATGACCATTATGGTTTTAGACAAGGTGATAGAGCTATCTCTTTATTTGCAACTCTTCTAAAAGCACAATCAACTTCAAATAATTTTATAGCTCATATAGGAGGAGATGATTTTTTTG